>NZ_JBSHAY010000011.1:0-106222 GCF_053611725.1 Streptomyces sp. NPDC054783
GGCCCCGTCAGATCTGACGGGGCCTGCTGCCGTCCGGGTCGCATCCTCCGGTGCCTGCCGCCACGGCGAGGGCGCGAGGGGTGATGGACCGGTTGTGCCCGCGTACGCGGGTGCCGTCCGATCGGTAGTAGGGACGGACATAGGTCGTCGGTCCGGTGGGGACCGGGCGGGGCCGTGGCACAGGAGTGGGACGCGGGGTGGCATGTCGGGGTGCCGTATGGGGCTGGGTGGCGCGGGGCCGGCTGCGGCGGTTGTGGCCTTTGACGTAGGTGCCGTCGCGGCGGTAGTGGGGGCGTACGTAGGTCACGGGCGGTCCTCGGCGGTGAAAGGGGCAGTACCCCGCAGGCGTGGGCCGGGTGTTCCTCGGCTGAGCATTCGACGGTGGCGGCCGGCACTGACAATCCAGGGCGGCCAACTCAACGACGGTGCACACCGGGTGGGCAGCAGCCAGCGATTTTCGGACGGGTGATCGCGACATTGGTCCCGCTGTCAGTGCCGAGCGCGGGCACAGAAGCGGCGGAGAAGCAGAGATCGCAACTGGCGACTGCCGTAAGCCCTGGTGCGTGTGATGGCTCGGGGGACGGCGGCCACTTGCCCGAGGTGCCGAGGTGCAGGGGTCTCGTCGGGCGTGGGGCACGCTTCTGGTTGAGTGAGCGCTTTCGCCGACTCTGCCTAATACACCAGTCAGAAATCGTGTTCTGCGCTGGTTCTTCTTCGGTAGTGGCAGCAGCGGGCGATGGCTTGGTGGTGTCTGCGCCAGTGGGACCAGTTCAGTGTGTGCTGTCGTCGGTCCTGGTGGGGTCTGGGGTGGGGCAGGAGAGTGTCCAGCAGGCGCCGGATCTCTGCCACGGTGAGGGGGGATGAGGCTGGTGGTGTCGTTGTTGCTGCCCTCTGTGCGGTGTCCAGGGCCCGGGCTGCGAGGACAGCGAGGAAGGCGTGGGCGAGCACGACCAGGGTGATGTGGCGATACCAGCCCACGTAGCGTCGGACCTCGTATTCGTCCAGAACGCACCGGTTCTTCGCAGCGGCTGAAGGTGGCGTTGTGCGGTTCCAGACCGACTCGGAAGGGCTTCACTGGGCCGTGGGGCGGGTCAGCGCCTCCGGCAACTGCACGATTCGCGTTGTGCCTGTTCCTTCCGGCCCGCTGGGATGCAGCCCCCAGCCAGTTCATCACCATCTTTCCAGAGTCGGGCTCGGTGGCGAGGTCGTCAGTGCAGACTTCCCGGTGGTGGCCTTCAACGCGCCAGCCGGTGGCGACTTCCACGGGACCAAGGCCCTCCTGACCCAAGGACAACGGGATGGATGGTGGCACTACGAAGTCGGCTGTGCCACCGATGAGTGGTGGAACGCCTGATCTTCGCGCGCTCCGAGAGGGCCGTCCTTCGGGGCGGCCAACCTTCGATGGGCACGCGCCTGAGGTTGGCTGACGCAGGACAGTGGGCCGCCACGGCGACGGGTGCGGCCACCATCGATCATCCCGAGTTGTGTGGACCAACGATGAGACGGTGGCCGCAGGTCCCGGCACAGGTCCCGCCCGATGGCAGGAGGGATTCGAGGTGGCCACGGGCCGGGTCGCGAGCCGGTTCGCCCGGTACGAACCCCGCTTGCGAGCCAGGCGGTTGGCGCTGGGCCTAATGTCGGACCTGCCGCGCAAGATGGACGATCGCGGAGTGGGCCGGGGAGGCCAGCCGGTACGGCCTGCAACTGCTGTCCCGGGCCGTCTGGGACGCCGACGCCGACGCCGTCCGCGGGACGCCGACGCCGTCCGCGACGACGTGCGCGCACACATCGTCGAGCACCTCCACGACGAGGCCGCGGTGCTGGTCGTCGACGAGACCGGCGACGTGAAGAAGGGCACCCACACCGTCGCCGTCCAGCGCCAGTACACCGGCGCCGTCGGCAGGACCGAAGACGCGCAGGTCGCGGACTACCTCGTCTACGCGGGCGAGCGAGGACACGGGGCGGTGGACCGGGAGCTGTACATCCCGCACTCCTGGACGCGCGACCCGGACCGCTGCCAGGCAGCAGGGCTGGGCGAGGACACCGTCTTCGTGACCAAGCCGGAACTCGCCCGCACGATGATCGAACGGTTCCTGGACGCCGGACACCACGTGGGCTGGGTCACCAGGGATGAGGTCTACGGCGGCAAGCCGACATTGCGCGCGGCTTTGGAGGAAGTCGGCATCGACTTCGTCCTCGCGGTGGCCTGCTCGGCCCAAGGATCTGGGAAAACTCCGGTACGTCGTCGAGCAGACCTCCGCTCTGTTCCACCAGTTCAAACGCCTCGCCATCCGCTGGGAACGCAGAACCGAACTGCGCGACGCCTTCTTCTCCCCCTCTCCCCTTGCCTGCCGCCCCTCTGCCGGAGACGCATCAAGAAGCACCGGCCATGATCGTGTCAGAGCGCCTGGTTGAGACACCCCGAGGCCGCAGGGAAATGCTGCCCGCCTGCGGACGAGGCGGCGCCACCTGATTCGGGAATGCGACGGAGAATCCGCCGGTGTGAATGTTTGGACAGGCGGTAACTGTTCCGTGGCCCGTTGGAAGTGCGAGAGCGGATATGCTCTGGGCCGAAGCGCGGACACCCAGCGAGGGGTGGGGGATGCAGATCAAGCCACGCCAACAACTGCTTGATATATGGCAGGCGGTGTCACGCCATTTGTTCGAGAGCGGTGATTGGTACTGGGGTGACGGGGGAGGCCTCAGCAGTGTCGCCGACGCCGAGCGGCTGTTGTGCCTGATGTATCCGGCCACGGAGATTGCCGCATTCCGGCTGGACGACCCTGACACCACAGAACGCGACGTGCAGACCGCGCTCAAGGACGTCGGCGGCCGGGCGGAGATTCCGGTGAAGCTGGTGCGCATCCTCGCTGAGTTCATGGAAACCTATACCGCCGAGAACGAGGGGCCCAGCTTCGCGGGCGGTCATTACTTCGACGCGTGCGACCCCGGCGAGGAACTCACCGAGGAACAGCGCCGGCTGGGCGTCGTCGACTCGTTCTCGATGTCGATCACTCTGTGCCTGGCCACCCTCGGCTTTCTCAAGGTCTACACGGGCAGGACCCGGCGCGCGGAGGTGCACACCCTCATCGACAAGCTCAGGGCCGCCACCGAGACCCGGCTCAGCTCCGCCATGGTGAGCCTGCTGCGCTCCTTCACCGTCAACGTCTTCGACCCCGACGATGCGCAGGGCCGCACCCTGTGCGATGTCCTGGGTCAGGGTCAGGTCTCCCGACGCGTCGTGGTGGAACGGTTCCAGCGACGCTTCGGAGCACTGCGCGCCACCATCTACGAGAGCCTCGTGCTGGGCGTCGACATCGCCGACCGCCTCACCGACGAGAACCAGCTCTTCGAGTGCGGGTGGGCCTGGAGTCTGGTGAAGGACTCCCCGACGGTCGATACCACGGAGTCTATCGGCCGGCAGCCCGCCGGCGTCGCCTGGCCGGTCCCGAACCTCTACTTCACCGTCGTCGCCCTCGACGGCCTGCAGGACCTGTTCTCCGAACGCACCCTTACCCTTGGCCTGCTGACCCCCGAGCAGCAGCGACTCGCCGAGGCGTTACGCCTGCGGTGGGAGATCACCCACCAGTACTGGTCCGGCATCGCTCGGTTCGGCGACGTCTGGCCGCTGGAGGACATTCCCTGGCGCACGACCGGGCAGCATCTGGAGTCCGAGTACTTCACCCTGTCCGTCGCCTCCGTCCTGGTCCACGACCTGGTACGCCGCCGCGCCACCGACGAGGACCTCACCCGTACGGTCGCGGTGATGGAGCGGCTCGCCGAGCGCGGCCGGATCAGCAGCCGGATGACCGAAGAGGACACAGCGATCACCCTGCATGCCCCGGGCGTGCGGCTGCCGCTCCCGGGCAGCGGCGACACCGGCCCTCCTATGCAGTGGACGATGGCTGATTTCTCCGCCCAGTTGCTCAAGCGGAGCATCCAACTCTGCGCGCTGTCACGGAACGTGTCCTCGCACGACCGGCTGCTGAGACTCGTCGAGCGCATCTTCGCCCACGTGTGGGAGCGGCGGATCCGCGACGGCAAGGGAGCCGGCCTGTGGGACGACATCCGGGCCGTCTACCAGAGAGTGCCGGCCGCACAGCGGCCGCCGTCCTGGAGTTTCACCGAACGAGTCGTCGAGTGCTTGGTGGCCGGCCACCGGCTCTACGGCGAGCCGCCGATCCACAGCACGGAACTGATCAGCGATGCCTCCGCACTGCTCAGCGAGGCGACCCACCTGCTCGGCAAGGAACTGCTCGAACCCACCTCGGGTCAGGACACCTCCCGCAGCCTCGCGCTGACGTCCGCCGAGGCCGGACTTGCCCGGGCACGCGAAGTCCTCGACCGGCAGCCCGGCACCTCGATCGCACTCACCCTGGGAGTTTTGGCCGAGCTCGACAGCCTGGCGCGGGGCAGGCGCGCCGCCTCCTGGGGAGAGTGAACGGTGCTCGTCTTCGCCGCTTCGGACAAGGGCGGCACCGGCCGCTCGGTCACCAGCGCCAACATCGCCTTCCGCCGTGCACTGACCGGTGACGACGTCTGCTACCTGGACTTCGACTTCGGCTCGCCCACTGCCGCAGCGGTCTTCGACGTACCGAGCGCCATGGGCGGCATCGACCAGGGCGGCCTCCACTCCTACCTCCAGGGGCAGGCACACGAGCCGGTCCGGCTCGACGTCTGGGCGCACACCGAGCACCGGGCACTCCGCCACCGGCCCGTCGGCTCCGGCAACCTGGTCCTGTTCCCCGGCGACCGCAGCGGCGGCGAGTTCGTCGTCGGCAACGACTCCGTGATCCGCTGCGTCGACCTCTTCCTGCGGCTCCACAGCGAATTCGACGTGGTGGTGGTCGACCTCAGCGCCGGCCGCAGCTATGCGGTCGACCTGGCGCTCGAGGTCACCGCTCGGCCCGAAGTGCAAGGCGTCGGCGCCCGGTGGCTCATCCACCACCGCTGGACCCGGCAGCATGTGATCGCCGCCTCTGGTTTCGCTTTCGGCCCCCGCGGCATCCTCAGCGGCGGCGTCGATCGCGGTCACGACTTCGAGCAACTGCGGGGCAGCATGCGCTTCGTGCGCGCTGCCGTGCCCGACCTCGAGACGCCGCCGTGGTCCTTGGCGCCGGTCGCCCAGTACGCGTGGATGAGCACGTGCGACCAGGACCTCCGCCGGCTCGCTGCCGACCGTGACGTCGGCTACACCGCGATCCTCGGCTCCGTACCGCTCGACCCCGTGCTGCAGTGGCGCGAACAGCTGATCACCGACGAGGACGTGCTCTCGAGCCGGGTCGCCGGCCTGGAGACGCTGAAGGCATTCCAGGACCTGGCTGAGAAGCTCACCGACGATGACGTCTGGGGGATGTCGTGACCGAAGCCGGAACCGGCGCCGTCTTTCGGGAGACGACCGCCGAGTCGCGCACCCAGGCGGTGCCCCTCGCCCACGTGTCACTGGAACTCGGCCACCTCTATACGGAGGACTTCGAGGCGGGTCCGGAACGGCTGCGCGCGCACTTCGCCCGGGTCCGGCCGTGGGCCGACACGGCGCGTACGGTCGCCGCCGGCGGACGCAGGCCCCGGGTCAGCACCTGCTTCCTCGTGGACGAATACTGCACCCGCTTCTCCACTCCCGCCGCACTCCTTCCCGTCGTGCTCGCCGAGGCCGAACACGCCGGGCTCGTCATCGACTACCTGGCCCGCGAGTCCGGCTGCGCCGTCGCGGACGGCGTCCCCGTAGCCGAGGGGGTCAAGGCCCGTGTCGTCGAGTCGCCGCCGCCTGGCAGCGACGGTTCCCGGCCGCCGGTCGACCAGACCGGCTGGCTCGCCAACGGCCGCCGAACCCCCGGCGTGCGGACCGCGGAGGCGATGGCCGACGCCACCGTCTGGCAGCCGCCCGCCGAGACCACCGCCCGGCGGCACTCGATCTTCCTCGACGCCGAGCTCTGGGACGAGCCCAGCGGCCGGCGCGTCTGGTCGTGCGCATTCCTGGCCGCCGTCTGGCAGCTGGCCCGCCTCGGACTGCTGCGGCACTTCGGCGAACCCGTCCTCCAGCCCGTGCCGTGGACGGCCGGCGAGGACTTCCCGGGCGACTGGGACGCGCTGCCGCCGCTGATCCAGCTCAACCCCTCCGCTGCGCCCTTCTCCGCCTACCGCACCTGTTCCGTCCTGCCGTCCCGCCTCCTGCCGGTCGAGCATGCGGTACGGGTCGTCCTCGATCAGGTGAACGTCGAGCCGCAAGCTCTCCGCCAAGTCGCCGAGCGCGCCTCCCTCGAGGGCCTTCCGGTACCCGAGGAGATCCCCGACCGCATCTCCTACGTCTTCCACGAGGGGCCCTGAGATGGCCAGGGACGCGAACACCGGTGAGCTGACCGAGCAGAGTCCGGAGCCGGTCCTGGTCTTCGGCGAGGTGCACACCTGCCTGCTGCCGCACTCCCAGGCACTTACCGGGCGCGTCGCCGCCGACCTGTTGCGATTGGGGGCGGACGAGCACGTCCGGCTCTCCGAGCGGCCCAACCTGTACGTCCGGTCGCCCGACGGGATGACCGGCGTGGACTGCCACCTGCCCACCGCCTCCGGCGCCAAGGTCCGCGCCGTCGGCACCGTCACCACCCGCGCCACCCTCACCGAGGGCCGGCTGCTCCAGGCGGGCGCCCTCTGCGCGGTCACGGCCGACGGCCCCCACCGCCGCCGCTGGGGCCACTACCTGGCCCGCCCCGGCGTCGTCGAGACGTTCGGCACGCTCCCCGGGCGGGATGTCGCCGACGGCTGCCTCAACGACACACGCCGTCCCGGTGACCTCGACCTGGGAGCGATCGCCGGCCGTACGCTCGGCCGGGTACTGCGAGACCGGGCACTCGACAAGCAGCCGCCCTTCAAGTCCCAGGTCACTCGGCTGCGTTGGGTCGGGTTACAGGTCCCGGACGGCGAGGGTCCGTCCCTGGCGAGCTTCACCCTGGCCGGGAACGGACTGCGAACCGCGGAGCTTCGGCTGCCGGCGGGAATCGCCGCAGACGCCGCCGCGGGGCTCTGCCATGACCTCACCCTGCACGACTGGCTGCTCACGACGCTCCTCAGGATGGTCGAGCGCAGCCTGCTCGGCTCGATCGACGGGCGGGACGCGCTGGCGGCGCTGCGTCCCGCCGTCGACCATCTGATGCATCTGTGGATGCCGGCAGCGCGCGCGGACCGGGTCCTCCGCCCGCTGTGGGAGGCGCTGGAGCGGGAACCCGGATTCACCAGGCAGTGGCTGCTCCTGGTCCAACGAATCAGGGATCAATTGGCCTTGCAGACCGCCGCGCATCTGCAGCCCTGACCGCTTTCCCATGGGTGCGGACGCGCACGATCCCTCCAGAGGAGGGCCACGACACATGGCCGGATCGTCGAACACGCCGGACGCCGCGGCGCCTTCCGCTCCGCACCACCCGCCGATTCTGCTCAGGACACTGGTCGCCGTGCTGGTCGGGGGAGCCTGCTATCTGCTCACCGGCCTCTCCGGGCAGCCTGCGGTCTGGAAGCTGACCGTCTCGGCCCTCGCGGGCGGCGCGCTGCTGATCATCCAGTTCATGACCGGCTTGGCGAGCCGGCTCGCCTCGGTCGAATGGACGCTCGCCACGCACAACTTCGAGATGAAGGAGCTGGTCGCCGACGGCTTTGCCCGCGTCAACGAGGTCACCGAGCTCTTCGGGCTGGTCGATCGTTCGGCGTTGACGCGTGACGAGGTGACCCGGTTGGTCCGCAGTGCGACCATGGTCGGGGCGGTCGCCCCGGCGATCATGGCGAACTTTGTCCGTGCGGAGGTCCTGCGGCTTACCGCACTGATGGAGAACCTCAACCTGGAGGTTGTCCACCGGGAGGGCGAGGACCACGACTGGATCACGGCCCTCACTGGATGCGCCGCCCTGACCATCGACGCCACCAGCAGCTGGGCCGACCGGGACTTCTGGGCGAGCGAGCTCGGGGCTCGGTACCTGGTGGCGCAGCGCGACGCGATCCGTCGAGGTGTGCGGATCCGGCGGCTGTTCATCGTCGAGGAGGCCGATGAGAACACCCCCGAACTGAGCCGACTTTGCGACGACCAGCAAAGCCTCGGCATAGAGGTGCGGGTGCTGTCGCTCTCGGGACTGCCGCCCATCGCCCGGATGACCGAGATCGACGACTTCGTGGTCTTCGACGAGTCGCTCTCCTACGAGATCGTCTCTGACCTGCGCGGAGTCACCGCCAGCACGCTCATCGACGTGCGCTCCTACCGGGTCATCCATCGGGTCCAGCAATTCAGGACGCTCTGGGAGGCCGGCCGGTAGCGCTGCCCGGTCTGGACGCTGTGCGACCCTGCTTGGCCATGGATGACGGGAACCCGGCGCCACTCCCAGTGCACACTTGGTGACATGCAGCACGTACAGGTGCGACATGCGGTCGAGGGCGACCTGGCGGCTATCGCGGCCCTGGAGGCGCGCGCGTTTCCCGGCCTCAGCTATCCGTACTTCGCACTGCGCCAGCTGTTCGACGTTCATGGTCACCACATGCTCGTCACCGCCGGCGCCGGAGGGCTGTACGGCTACACGCTCCTGGCCGGCGACGGCGACGGCGACGGCGACGGCGACGGCAACGGTCGGTCGTGGCTCCTGTCGCTCGCGGTCGATCGCACGCACCGGCAGCAGGGTCACGGGCGCCGCCTGCTCGACGCTGTGCTGAGCCTCGCGGACGACAGGGGACTCGGCGCGGTCTGGCTGAGCGTGGCCCCGGACAACCACCCCGCTCTGCGGTTGTACCAGGCGTCGGGCTTCCGCCTCGCCGAGCGGCGCCGCGACTACCTTGGGCCGGGTCAGGACCGCCTGGTGATGGTCCGTGCGGCGCCCCTCCGGTCCCCTTAGCCCACCAGTGGTCATCCGGCAGGCAGCCGGGCCGTCACAGCCGAGCACAATGCCCTCGCCCGGGCGTCGGTATAGCCCTGCAGGATGCCGACGGCCTCCCGCCGGTGCGATGCCGCAGCGGACGGATCGCCGGTCCGGTCCATGGCCGCGGCCAGGCTCTCCAGCGCACCGGCAACCCGCCAGTCGTCGCCGAGCTCCCGGAACTCCGCGACGGCGAGGCGGTGGAAGTGCATGGCTTCCTGCGGACGGTCCAGCGCCTGGTAGGCCAGCCCGGTCATGTCGAGCGCCGTCCCCTCCATCGCCTGGTCACCCAAGAGTCTGCCGATCGACGCGGCTCGCTGGAGCGCGGCCAGTGCGTCTTCGGCTCGGCTTGCCGCGAGGCAGATCCGCCCGAATTCGAGCTCG
Source organism: Streptomyces sp. NPDC054783 (assembly GCF_053611725.1). Lineage (NCBI taxonomy): Bacteria > Bacillati > Actinomycetota > Actinomycetes > Kitasatosporales > Streptomycetaceae > Streptomyces > Streptomyces sp. NPDC054783. The sequence goes on from NZ_JBSHAY010000011.1 coordinate 9,267, forward strand.
CATTGGCCTTGGTAGATGACGTTGCGGGTCTCGTACGCCATGTGCAGGGCCTGGCCGATGTGCCGGTCCGCGTCGGCCAGGAGGCCGGTCTCCCGGTCGATCGTCGCCTCCACCCACAGGCATTCCGAGCGGGCTCCGGGGCTCTCGCCGTCGTGCAGTTCCCGCAGCGTCGCCGCCACGCACTCGCGGGCTTCACTGTGGGAACCGGAGTCGAGCAGCGCCTCGGCACGCCCGATGAGCCCCCACACGATCCACAGACGCAGCCGCAGCCCTCGGGCGATATCCAGTGCCTCCTGGTAAGACACCAGGGCTTCGTCGAGCCGACGACCCAAGCGAAGCGCATGCCCCAGCATGACCAGGGCGGCAATCGTCTGCCACGCGTCGTCGACCTGACGGGCAGCGGCCAGCGCGGCACGGCTGTGGTCGACGGCCTCCGCGACACGGTGCGCCTGCCGGTGCGCGATGCTCATGCCGAGGAGAGTCACGGCCTGGCCGAGCAGATCCTCGGATCGCCGAGCCGCCAGCAACGCCTGTTCGGCCATCGGCAGCCAGCCCTGTACGGGATGCCGGTCCAGGAAAGGCGTACGCAACAGGGCGGGCAGTTTCCACGCCACTTCGTGGAGGCCGGCCTCGGCCGCGGTCCTGCTGACCGCTATCAGGTTGTCGGTCTCGGCGGTGAACCAGGCCATGGCCCGCTCGTAGTCCGACACGTCCGGAAGCCCGGGCAGGTCAGCCCGCGCATGATGTACATGCCAATCGTCGGCGTACTGCGCGTCGTGCACCGCGGCAGCCGCCGCCATCGCCTCCAGGTACCACTCGCACAGCCGCCGCAACGCGGATTCGCGGCCTTCCGGTGTCTCGTCGTTCACCGCCTGCTCGAAGGCGAAGGCCCTGAGCAGGTCGTGGAACTGAAAGCGGTCGTAGGCGGACGCGGAAATCAGATGTGCGGCAGCCAAGGAGTCGAGCAGCCGCCGTCCGGTGACGGTGGAGACGCCTGCCAGGGCCGCTGCGGCGTGGACCGAGAAGTCCGGCCCGGGGTGCAGGCCCAGCAGCCGGAACATGCGGGCTGCCTCGCTGCCCAAGGCACGGTAGGACCAGGCGAACACGGTGTGCACCGCATCGCTGTCGTCCTCCTCGTCAGCCGACAGAGCTATCCAGAGGGAGGACTCGTCCTGCAGATCACTGATCAGCTCGCTGAGCGGCATGTGCGGCCTGGCTGCCGCCCGCTCGGCCGCGATGCGCAGCGCCAGGGGAAGGCGGGCACACAGACGGGCGAGCTGGATCAGTTCGGACTCCGAGTCCGGGCCGCGGTGCCCCCGGGTGCTGCCCCGTAACAACCGCACGGCCTCGTCCTCAGCGAGAACATCCAGGTCCAGCCGGTGCGCGCCGTCCCGGGCCACCAGTCCGGACAACCGGTCACGACTGGTCACCAGCACCATGCAGGAGGCGGTCCCGGGTAGCAGGAGCCGCACTTGGCGTACGGCCGCGGCATTGTCCAGCACGATGAGCATGCGCCGCCCGGCCAGCAGGGACCGGTAGAGCGCGGCCTTGTCCTCGGGGTCGTCGGGGATCGCTCCCGGAGCGACCCCCAGCGCGCGCAGGAACCGCTCGAGCGCCTGATCAGCGGTGACGGGCGGTCCCGCGTCGTAGCCTCGGAGATTGACGTGCAGCTGGCCGTCGGGGAAGCGGTCCTTGACCCGATGCGCCCAGTGCGTCGCGAGGGAGGTCTTGCCGACGCCGGCGGTGCCGGCGATCGTCGAGATCACAACGGTCTGCGAGCCCTCGGCGCCGCGGGCCAGGATGCCGTCGAGGCTGTCGAGAGCCGCCTCTCTTCCGACGAATCCCCTCACGTCTGCGGGAAGTTGCCGCGGACTCGGCCCAAGGGCACGGTCCGCGTGGTGGAAGTGGATCCCACCAGTGACGTCGCGCGCCTGGACCACGTCCCAGGCGTGCCCGGACAACTCGGAGCGAGTCGCCCCGGACCGGTCGGGACCGCGATCGCTCCGCTCTTCGGTGCCCCCCATCGGCACGGCCTCTCGCTCGCAGGCAGCTGACCACCGCTCACACGGTCCTCCCAGTCAACCAGCTGTTCCGGCCATCCGCTTTAGTATGCACAGTATTTGACGGACCGTCGATCTGGATGCGATCCGAGCGATTCCCTAATCTGGAGCGGTGGCGGTCTCAGCAGATCCTGAGGTCATTGTTGTCGGGTGCGGGGTGGCGGGGCTGACGACCGCACTGGTGCTGTCGGAGGCGGGGCGAGCGGTGACCGTCGTCTCCGACCGCGAACCCCAGCGTACGACGTCCGCGGTCGCCGGGGCCCTGTGGGGGCCGTACGTCTTCGATGATCCCAGGGTGCTGGACTGGAGCCTGCACAGCCTGCCGGACCTGACGGCGATCGCTGCCGATCCGCGGTCCGGCGTCCGCATCACCCAGGGGATCGAGGCCTCGCGCAAGCCGGCGGAGTCACCCGCCTGGCTGCGTTCCGTGAGCGGATTCGCCACGTGCGGCCCGTCCGAACTACCGTCCGGCTTCGGATGGGGGTGGACCTACCGAGCCCCGGTCTTCGACATGCCCGTCTACCTCGACTACCTGATGGGCCGTCTTGTCGCGTCCGGGGCCAACCTTCGATTGTTGGACAGTCCACTGCGCGACCTGGGCCAGGTGCTGGACATCGCTCCGGTGGTGGTCAACTGTGCCGGACTGGGGGCCAGGGATCTGGTGGGCGACCAGGAAGTGGCGCCGAGCTGGGGCCAGTTGGTGATCACGGAGAATCCGGGGATCGAGGGATTCTTCTCGGACTTCCCCGAGAGCGAGGACCCCACCTACTGGATCGCCCACCCCGACCACGTCGTCCTGGGCGGGATGGTCAGACACGGCAGAAGCGACCTGCGGCCGGACCCGGAGGCCGCCGAGCGGATCGTGGCGCGCTGCGCCACCGTCCTGCCCGCACTCGGCCACGCCGAGGTCAGGGAACTCCGGGTCGGTCTACGGCCGGTGCGGCCGCGCGTACGGCTGGAACGCGGCAGCCACCATGGCGCTCTCGTGGTGCACAACTATGGTCACGGAGGCTCGGGCGTCACACTGTCGTGGGGTTGCGCGCGGCAGGTTCAGTCCCTGATCGATTGAGGAGAGGAATGCCGTGTCCCTGTCCCTGCCGCTGGACGCCGAGCGCTACCACCCGGACCCGCGAGAACCCGTGGACCGCTGGTTCCAGACGGCGAGTGCCTCCAACGTCCGCACGACGATGGAGGTCGTCGCCGACCTCGTGGGCCCGTCGTGTCGCGCCGTCGTCGATCCCTTCGCCGGCGGAGGCAGTTCAGCGACGGCGGCCCGGCTGATGAACCTGCCGTTCTTCGGGATCGAGATCGACCCTGTCCTCGCCTGCGTCAGCCTGGCGAAGAGCCGGGCCACCGTCCGCCATGCCCGGATGCTCCGGCGACTACCGCCCATCCGCGACCTCGAGAGCTTGCTGTCGGTGCTGGCGATGCTCCCCACGTGCGGCAGCGCCGACGAGGTGGCCGTCGCGTCCTGCCTGGCCGTCGTGCTGGCGCTACGGGCTTCGCGAGGTACTTCACTCGGGTACGAGGAGGTCACCGGCGATCTCGCGCGCCAGCGGCCCCCCGCTGCCACCAGCCGGCTGGTGTGCGCCGACGCGACAGCCCCGGCCGGCTGGCGCGACCTGCCAGTCCCGGAGGAGGGCGCCGTTCTGTACACCTCGCCGCAGTTCGGACGGCGGTCGCCGCTGCTGGACGCCCCGGCGCGGCTGACCGCGTCGGCTCGCGACGTTCTCGCCGCCGCCGGGGCCGACCACGGGCGCGAGGCGGCCCCGAAGGATTCGGGCTTCGCCGGAACCACCGTGGCCATGCTGCGTCAGGCGGCCGCGATGATGCGGCGCGCGACGGTGGTCATCGAGCACGAGCCTGACGACGACGGACACGACGCGACGGGGGAGGCCCTGGAACTGGCCGCCGCGGCGCTGCCAGGACGGGTGCACGATGCACGGGTCATCGTCTGCGGACAGTTCACCTGGCGTGGGCCACTGTCCCTCGTCGTCTTCGATCTGCGGTGAGGATGCGATGACGCTTCGCCGGTCAGCGGTTCGCCTATGCCCGGCCGAGGCGATGACGGCGGTCAGGGGCCGCATGCCACAGGAGGGCACATGAATGAGCAGCCAATCGTCCTGGTGACCGGAACGGCCGCGGTGCCGTCAGAGGCTCGTCGCCTGATCGCCGACCGTGGGTTCGCACTTCGGGAGGTCACCGACGACCACTTGGGCGGGGAGGACCTGCATGCGGCGCTCGATGGCGTCTCCGGGTACCTGATCGGCGGATACGAGGAGCCGGAGCCTGCCCATTTCGAACGAGCCGCGGCCCTGGAAGCCGTCGCGTTCGTCGGCACCGACTTTTGGAGCTACGTGCCCGGCTGGCGCACGGCGTACGACTTGGGGATAGCTTTCGCGAACACACCGGGCGAGAACGCGGCCTCGGTCGCGGAGTTCACCGTCCTGCTCGCGCTCACCCTGGCCCGTCCGTTCACCGACGCCATTGTGAGAACCCCGCATTCCCCGGCCGACCCGATTGCCACGGGGTCGCCTCCCGAGGGCCGCGAGCTGGGCGGTCGGACCCTGGGAGTGGTCGGAGCAGGACGGATCGGGGCACGCGTCGCCACGATCGCCCAGGGACTCGGCATGAGCGTGCTGTACACGTCCCCGCGGCGCAACCAGGCGCTCGAGGCCGCCATGGGCATCGCGTACACCGATCTCGAGGGCCTCCTCTCCCGGTCCGACGTGATCAGCCTGCACCGCCCGGGGCCGGCTGCGGACGAACCGCCGATGCTCGGCAGACGGGAGCTGGCGATCTGCAAGGACGGCGCCTTGCTGGTGAACACGGGCCATCACGACCTCGTCGATCCTGTGGCGCTCGCCTGGGCCATCGAGCGCAGGAACCTCCGGGCCGCAGTGGACGGCCTCGGACCTGGCGACGCCTGGGCCGCGCTCAGGGCACTTGGCCCGGAACGCTTCCTGTCTGTCCCTCAGATGGGCTTCCGCACCAAGGACGCGGGGCTGCGCGCCGGTCGGCGCGCCGCCCGCGCAGTGTGCGACGTGCTGTCAGGGACCTGCTCCCCCGATGTCACCAACCCCGACTTCCGCGAACGGCGGGCAGCCGTGCAGCGCGGCAGCGAGTAATGCCGGGGGCCGAGGCGGGCGGAGCTGCCGGGCTCAGCAGGGCGCGAACGGCTTGGTCTGGTAGGGGAGGGCGGCCTCCGCGCTTGCGGGACCCCGCGGCAGAGACCTGGCGTACGTCCTGTGCAGCCACCGGTCGTGGCCGTCCCAGCGCGGTGTGAACGCCGTGCGACCGTGGACGACGCGCGCGTTGTCCAGGATCAGCAGGTCACCGGGGCGCATCCGCACCGTGTCGGTGACCTCGTCCAGCGCCTCGGACAGCGCCTGCAGGGCTCGACGGGCCGATGGGTCGCCGGGCTCCAGCAGATCGCGGTCGAAGGCGAGCCGGGGCTCAGCGGGAACACCGTCGACGACCAGCACGTGAGCCTGCGGGCTCGATCCGTCCGTGTGGCGGAAGGCCAAGTCCGTGCCGCATGCCATACGGCGCTCTCGCAGGATCTCCAGCTCGGCGGCCCCGAGCAGCGGCAGTGCGGCCCGGGCGGACGCCACGGTTGTCCCGGCGGCGCCGTCATGGTCCGCGCGTGAACACGCGAGCAGTAGGAAGTCCGGCCGCCACCGGTGGTAAAGCATTTCCGAGTGCAGGGCCAGAGGAGTGGTCGAGCTCTGTGCCGACAGTGGATGGGCATTCGGCGACGGATAGATGTCCTGAAGCAGGCTGCCCGAGTGCAGCTCGCGGTAAGCGGTGGGCACGCCCATTGCCGTGCACACCGCCAAGAGCCAGCCTTCCATGGCAAGCAGCGGGCGCTCGACCGGGGCGGGACTGCTGTCAGGCGTACTCGGCAGCGCGCCGTGTGCGCAGGGAAGATCCGTCACGTGAAGATAGCCATGGCCGTCCTGTCCCGATCTCAGCGCCTCCAAGTGTTCCAGAAGCGGGCCTGGCAGCTTGGCGGCCATCTTGGCTGCGGCGCGGACGAACGCGGCGACGCCGTGACGCGGCATCGCGGGCAAGTCCACGGGCAGGTCGTCGAGTTCGTCGTGCCAATTGCCGCACGATATGTGTACGGAACGCCCGGTACCCATGGCCCGTCACTCGGCTCCCCGCGGCACCAGGGAGTCGTAGAACCGGCAGCGCGCGTCGAGCGCCGCGCTGACGCCGTACTCGATGTCCGCCCTGTTCGAGGGGACTTCCGCGGCAGCGTCGATCAGCGACTCGAGGAGTTCGGTGTGCCGTGTGTCGGCTTTCATGTTCTCGGTGAAGTACGAGAGGTCGGCCGCCGGGAAACGGGACCGGACGGCGGCTTCCAGCGGGCGGAATTCGGCGAGCGACAGGTACTCGTTCGCGTAACAGAAGGCTCCCACGCCTCGCCACGCGCTCGACGTCGTGAGTTCGCGCTGCGTCTTGAGGAACGCAAGCGTCCCGTCGGTCGGAGGGCAGTCGAGTCGCTCCCTGTCGACTCCCATCGACTCGAGCAGGTTGTCGAGCAGCACGGCGTGGGCCTGGTCGGGGTTTCCCTCACCGAACTCCTCCCACAGGTTCTCGGCGAGCACCGTCCTCATGCGGAAGTCATCGGCGCTCGAGATCAACAAACCGATGGACCGGGGAAAGGCGTACGACACGTGGCGTTCCTGAAGCCCCCAGGCGACGAGATGCTCGGCATCGGCCCTGTCGGAGGCCACCAACGCGAGGAACGGGTGGTGAAGTACCCTGTGCTGGTCCACGAAGCTCCGCAGGTGTTGCGACGTTGCGTACATGGCGTCCACCTCCGCAGTATCCAATCGGCTCAGCCTTGGGTCGACGGCGTCTCCGCTCCAGGGGCGGGTGGCGGTGGAGGCGGAGCGGGTGTGTTGAAGGTCAAACCGGAGAAGTCCCGCCCTTGCACCACATGCCCGTACTGGGTGCCGCCGCTGACCGTGTTGTGGACGTCGCCGTCGCCGGTTCGCGCAAATTTCGCCTGTTCAAGCCACTGCCACAGGTCGGCGGAGAACTCCGGATCCACCGCGGCGCGCGTCGCCAGTGCGGTGCACAACGCCCGTGCGCGCGCCGTATCCCCGGGCTCCTCCTGAAGCCGCATCAGCTCCGCCTCTCCGGTGCTGACAGCCGCAGCCGGCGCGGATGCGTCGTGGCCATGCCCGAACGGGCGGCGTACCAGCGAGGTGAGCGCCACCCACGCCTGGTGGCCCAGCGCACCGCCGGCGCCTCCTGCCAGTTCCGCGAGCAACGCCGCCGACACCGGATCCATGCCCCCACCGCCCTCAGCGCGCCCTGCCCGACCAGGACTGGACACGTTACCCGCCCGGCCATGCTTCACGGGAGGTAAGTGCGGAATTGGTGCATACTGTGGCCGCTCACCAGCCGCCCCGCGCAGCGGACCTGCTTGTCCGGGTCCAGCACTGCATCCTCGGGGGGCGGTGCACGTGTCCCATCGGCAGGGCGAAGCCCAACTCGCCGCGGCGGGTCTTCCGTTCAGCCGGGCCAACGATTTGCTGCTGCGGCAGGGTGCGCAGCCGGTGGACTGGCGATTGCCGTAGGGCAAGTTGCGCGTGATGGCTTGGAGGGCGGCGGCCTCCCGCCAGGGGTGCTGGACTCTCGCTGGATGAGCTCTGGATGGGCGAGAGTCTTCACCGACCGTGCCTCAGAGGGCCGTCGACATGTCCTCGATGACCTCGCACGTGGAGTGCGTGGCTGTTTTGGAGCCTGCCGCAAAGGGGCTCTGACCCGCGTCTTCTTCACATTCCGTTGCCGCATCCAAGTGCGCTGCACCTGTTTCCCGAAGTCCACCGCGTGAAGCGTTTCGCAGGGGCAGTGTGTCTCACCTGCGGTTTCGAGTAGCGGGACGCGGGTGGGAGGTGCTTCCACCATCTCGCGGAGGCGGTTGGGGAAACGGCGCGCTACCTGGTTCGCCAGAGTACCCTCGCCTCGTCTGCCCGGAGCACGACCCCGACTACGCCATCGGTGCGCTGCCGAGATGGGGACCGTGGCGAAGGCTGCGGAGGCTGCGGTTCGATGATCGGCGAGGTGGGCCGGCTCGCCGGGGCTGAGCCCCCGGTGCTCCGGCGCTACGACGCCCTCGACCGGGTGCTACCGACTAGTCGCTGCTGCCGTACGGCCAGGATGTCCGCAGGGTCTTTCACGTGGAGGGCCTGCGGTCGCTCGGGTTTCCCGCTCAGGCGGTCGGGCGCACGTTCGAGGACCGGTCTTCACACCGTCCGCTTTGTCAGGAAGACCGTTCGGAGCGGGAACAGAGGCTGTTCGAGCGGCTCCGCGCTGTCGATGTGCCGGCGGCCACCGCATTCCGCTCGCAGGTGCTGCGTCAGCCGCTCGTGCCGGCGTCGTCATCGTCATGCGGAGAGCTCCGCTGCCTCCCGCTGCCCGGAGAGGAGTCGTCCCCTTGCTCTCCCAGCAGTTGAAGGAGTGCGGCATCCGCCCTTTTCTGATCTTCCTTCGTCAGCTCGACCGGTGCGTTGTTGTAGACGGTGTAGCGATCCGGATCGATGATGTTGGCGGCCCGCAGGGTGAACGTCAGCAGGCGGCGCCACCCCTTGCGGTGGCCGACTCTCGCCTGCAGCTGGACCTTGTAGTCACGAGGTTCCGGCATGAACCCGGAAAACGGTGCCTCGAACTCGATGAAGAGTTGTTGCGCTTCTCTGCCGGGCACAACGAATCCGGCCGGCAGCTTCGCATCCTCGTCCGGCCCCGGCTGGAGGCGAGACGGTGAGGACACCCACAGCAGCGGCAGGTGAGAAGCGGGCTCGTCAGGGAAGGTCAGGATGAGGTCCTGTACGACTATCGGCTTGGGGCCGGTGTTGTGAAGGACGAGCGGGAGCCGCAGGCGGGCCGTGGAAGAGTGGACGATCGCTGCGAAGGCGTGCGGCTCCCAGGTCTTCAGCCGCCCTTGTCTGGCGTTGAGCCACCAGAACGACGCCACGGTGAAGAGCAATGCGCAGACCGACACCACGCCAGCGCCTGTGAGCGATGAGGACGCGGCCTGATCGGTCGCGGTCATCAACGGAACCACAGATTCAGTGTGCCAGCACCGGCGTGGGCTCGCTAACAGGACTCAGGGTCCTCTGCCGCCTGCGCGCAGCGGCCGACGGGCACAACGGTCCTGCCCGTCGCAGGTGGCAGCTACGACGCCCAGCCAACGTCACGAGCTGGAACCGGCAAGGAGCACGAGATACCAGGCGACCAGTGCGGCGCACATCACCGCGGGGACGAGTTTGGGCATCCCGTCTCCCTTGCGCACGTGCGTGGTCACAGCACCGGCGAGCAGCATCAGCAGGCCGAGGCCGGCCAGCTCTCCGAACAGCGGCAGGACTGGGCCGATGGCCACGCCGATGGCGCCCGCCAGCTCCAGTGCACCGATCACCCGGTAGGAGGCGGTGGTGAAGCCGGCATGGTCGGCCAGCTCGGGCATCGGACCGAGCGCCATGATCTTGGCCACGCCCAGCAGGGCGAAGATCAGCACGATGAGACAGGCAAGGGCGGCGGAAAGGCTCATGAAGCGTCCTTGACGGTATGCGGGTGACGGGCGTGGCGGCGTTGAGCTCCCAGGTCGGCGAAGTAGGCGACCAGGTCCGGGTTGTCGACCGCCGAGGGATTGAGGACCTGCTCGGCGGGCGCGCCCTGGAGGAGGCGCTTGACCGGGACCTCGAGTTTCTTGCCTGTCCTGGTGTGCGGAATGGCCGGCACGGCGAGGATCTCGTCCGGGACGTGGCGGGGCGAGGCGCCGGTACGGACGGCGTCACGGATCTTCTCGCGCAAGGCGTCGTCCAGCGTGACACCAGGCGCGGGGACGACGAACAGGGGCATCCAGTAGCCGCCGTCGGGTTCCTCCGCACCGATGACGAGGGCCTCGGTGATCTCGGGGAGTCGCTCGACGATGTCGTGGATGTCGGCACTGCCCAGGCGTACCCCGTTGCGGTTGAGGGTGGCGTCGGAGCGGCCGTGGACGATCACCGAGCCGTGGGAGGTGTGGGTGATCCAGTCGCCGTGCCGCCATATGCCCGGGTACGCGCCGAAGTAGGCGTCGCGGTAGCGGCTGCCGTCGGGGTCGTTCCAGAAGTACAGCGGCATGGACGGCATGGGGCGGGTGACGACCAGTTCGCCGACCTGGTCGACGACCGGCCGTCCAGCGCCGTCGTACGCCGCGAGCGCCACGCCGAGGTTGGGGGCGGACACCTCGCCCGCCCAGACGGGGGTCGTGGGGGCGCTGCCGGCGAAGGCCGAGACGACGTCGGTGCCGCCGCTGGTGGAGGCCAGTTGGATACCGGCGCCCACGTGGTCGCGGACCCAGGGATAGGCGGAGGCGGGCAGGGCGGAGCCGGTGCTGCCGATGGCCCGGATGGCCGACAGGTTGTGCTCCGAGGGTTCGATGCCCAGCTTGGCCATGGCCAGCAGGTACTGGGGGCTGGTGCCGAAGACGGTGACCTTGTGGCGGGCCGCCAGCTGCCACAGGACGTCCGGGCGTGCCACTGGGGCGGGGCTGCCGTCGTAGGTGCAGGTGGTGGCGCCGGTCAGCAGGGTGGAGACGACCAGGTTCCACATCATCCAGTGGGTGGTGGTGTACCACAGCAGGCGGTCTCCCACGCCCAGGTCGCAGTGCAGGGCGAGGATCTTGAGGTGTTCGAGCAGGACGCCGCCGTGGCCGTGGACGATGCCCTTGGGCAGGCCGGTGGTGCCGGAGGAGAAGACGATCCACAGCGGGTGGTCGAACGGCACCGGCGTGATGGTGAGGTATTCGGTGCGGGTGGCGGCGTCTTCCCAGGGCACCGTCAGGCCGGTGTGCTGGGTCTCGGGCCAGGTGAGGCCCAGGTGGTCCACGAGCACCGTGGCCTTCAGAGTGGGAAGGGCCCCGGCGAGGTCGAGCGAGGCTGCGCGGCGGTCGTGGCGGGTGTCGTTGAAGAGGTAGCCGTCCGCGGTGACGAGCACCGTGGGTTCGAGCTGGGCGAAGCGGTCGGCTGCGGCCTTCGGGGCGTAGTCCTGGCCGCACACCGACCACACCGCGCCCAGGCTGGCGGTGGCGAGGAAGGCGATGACGGCGTGGGGGGTGTTGGGCAGGTAGCCCACTACCCGGTCGCCCTGGCCGACGCCCAGGTCACGCAGGGTGGCTGCAACGGAAGCGACCTGGGCGCGCAGCTGTCGGCCCGTGATCTCGTAGCCGGCTCCGGTCTCGTCCAGTGCGGTGATCGCGGGTGCGTCCGGGTCCAGGTTGCGCAGCGCGTGGTGGGCGTAGTTGAGGGTGGCGCAGGGGAACCAGCGGGCGCCGGGCATGGTCTCCTCGGCCAGCACCCGCTCGTACGGAGTGGGTGCGTCGATGCCGAAGTACTCCCACACCGCCGCCCAGAACCCCTCCAGGTCGGTGACGGACCAGTGGTGCAGGGCCTCGTAGTCGCTGGGGTCCTGGATCCCTTCGGCGCCCTGGTGCCGGGCAGCCCAGTCGGCGAAATCGGCGATGCGGCTGCCGGCGGCCGTCTTCGGGTCGGGCGGCAGGAACGGTTTCGGATGCGGCGTGGGATGCGGGGTGGTCACGGTGCGGTGCTCCTCGGCAGGGGTCCGGGCCGGGCATCGGTGGTACGGCGGGCCGTGTGGAGCAGGGAGGCCCAGGCGGTGGCGTCCGGGAAGTGGCCGGTCCCGGCGGGGACGGTGTCCATCACGACGCGGTCGGGGCGTAGCAGGGCGGCGTCCGCCCGGCCGCGTGCCAGCCAGGCGGCCAGCGTGCCGTCGTCGTCCAGGTCGTCGACGTGGATCGTGGCTGCGTCAAGTGCCGTGGCCACGGCCGTCATCTGCGGGGTGGGCGGCACAGCGGTCAGGAGGGCGAAGGAGTCTGCGAGGACGTCGTCCAGGCGTATTCGCCTGCCGTCGACGATCACCCAGGGCTGCGGGCAGAAGGTGCCGGTCAGCCCGCGTCCGATGAGCCCGGGACGGCGCCGTACCAGTGGGCCGGCGGTCAGCGCGGGGCTGAGGTCGCGGCTCACCGCCGCGGTCACGCCGGGGAGGCGGCATGCCGCGCCGACGACGGCCCGGCGCAGTGCCGCGCCGCGGTCCTGTCCCCCCGTCATGGCCCAGCCGATGGCCACCGCGAGCCGGATCACATAGCGGGCGTGCGGTTTGCGCTCGCGCTCGTAGGTGTCCAAAAGCCCTTCGTCCGCGCCCTGCCGGAGAACGCGGGCAAGCTTCCAGGTGAGGTTTCGGGCGTCGCGCAGACCCGCGCACAGGCCCTGGCCGATGAAGGGAGGCGTGAGGTGAGCCGCGTCGCCCAGCAGGAAGACGCGTCCCTGGCGCCACCGGTCGGCGAGGCGGGCCCTGAAGGTGTACTGCGCCTGCCGGATCACCTCGAAGTCGTCGGCCCCCGCGGCGCCGGACGGCACGTGCACCCAGGGGGCGACCAGCTCGCGCAGGCGTTCCCGGCCGTCCGGGCCGTCCAGGTGTACGTCGGCGGGCAGCCGGAACTCCCAGCGGTAGCGGTCCTCGCCAAGGCGCATGAAGGTGGCGGGCTGGGTGGGGCAGCAGATCTGGTCGACGCCCTCCCAGGTCCGCACCGGACGGCTGGTGCGCACGTCGATGACCCGCCAGCTCTCCTCGAAGTGCAGGTCCTCCCATACGGCGCCGATGGCGTCGCGGGTGAGGCTGCCGGCGCCGTCGCAGCCAAGGACGGCATCGGCCCACACATGCTCGTCCTCGTCGCTGCCGTCGCGGCGGAAGGTGACCCGGACCGGAGCCGTCCCGTCGGTGTCCTGCGTGACGGACACGACCTCCACCCCGCCCCGCAGCTCACACTCCGGGCGGCGCGCCAGAGCGGCGCGCAGCAGACGCTCGAGGTCCGGCTGGTCGAACATGCTGGTCTGGGGGAAGCCGTGATGGCCGTGCCTGGATCGCGCGAATTCGGCGATCACGCGGTGCCGGGCGTCCAGCAGCCGCAGCCCTCGCGCCGGCCGGGCGAGGGCTGCGAACTCCTCGTGGATGCCGACACTCTGCAGGATCCGGCGAACCTCGTCGTCCACAACGACGGCGCGCGGCAGCGGGTAGACGTCCCGGTGGCGTTCGAGGAGCAGGCTGGGCACTCCGTGCCGGGCGAGCAGGAGCGCGGCCGTGACTCCCACGGGCCCCGCGCCGATGATGACCACCGGTCTCCGGTCTGCGGCGCTCACCTCGCGTCCGCCACAGCGGTCCGCTGCTCGCCCAGGTCGATGTGCCCGTCGGGGGTGGCGATGGTGGCGGTGACGAGGTCGCCGTCGCGCAGGTATCGGGGGTTCTTGGCCTGGCCGTTGAAGAACGCCTTCCACTTCAGTGCGGGCGGCAGCAGGGCGGCGATCTTCTCGACCGGTTTGGGCGGGGCCTTCAGGGCGGTGCCGCCAGGTGTGCCGGTGAGCAGCAGGTCGCCCGGGTCGAGGGTCTGGAAGCGGGCGAGCAGGGTGAGCGCCTGCGCCGGTCGCACGATCATGTCGGCGAGGGTGCGGTCCTGGCGTGGTACGCCGTTGACGTTCAGCCGCAGCCGCAGGTCGATCAGACGGGCGAAGTCCTCGGGCTCCAGCAGGGCCAGGTACGGCCCCGTCGGTGTGAATGTCGGGTAGGACTTGCTCTCGTAGAACTGGGTCTTGGTCAGCTGGACGTCGCGGGCACTGACGTCGTTGGTGAGGACGAGCCCGGCGACATACGAAGGCAGGTCCCGCTCCTCCACAACAGTGCCCACGGGCAGCGGCGCGCCCATGACGAGGCCGAGTTCCACCTCGTAGTCGAGGAAGTTCACGTGCGCGGGGCGGACGATCGTCTCGTGCGGGCCGCTGACCGAGCCGGACGCCTTGCGGAAGAAGGTGGGCGGTATGTCACCGGTGAAGCCTGAATCCTTGGCGTGGCTGCGGTAGTTGACCATCTGGGCCACCACCCGGCAGGGCGTGGTGACCGGGGGCAGTGCCACCAGGTCGGCGACGGGCGTGCCCCTCTCGCCGGAGGCGGCGGCCTCCCGCACCGCGGCCCGGTCGGCGAGCAGTTCGGCGGTGGTGACCGCCTTGGTCTCGATGCGGACGGCGCGCTCGTCCCGGACGACCCACCAGCCGTCGGGGGTGCGCAGAACGTTGGTGCTCATGAGCTCATCGCTTTCATCAGGCCCAGCAGGCGTGCGGGGTCGAGTTCGTTGTCGTCGCGCAGGGCCGTCATGACCTCGCGGAGCTTTGCGGGAGAGGGGTTGGTCCCCAGGAAGTCGCGGGTGACGGGCGGGCCCCACTGGGCCAGGCCGCTCGCCGACATCGGTGCCCATCCGGGTTCGAGGTCGCAGGAGAACAGGTCGCCGTCGGCGAAGTGCTCCAGCATGAAGCGGTCGGGGTCGCGCCAGTAGTCGAAGAGCTGGCTGCCCTGGATGTGCCGGCCGATCCCCCAGCTGCGCTGGTAGCCGCGCTCGGCCAGGTACTCCCCGCCGGCGGCGATCGCGTCGAGGTCGGTGACCTGGTAGGCGGAGTGGACGTAGCCGGTACCGGGACCGAGGTGCAGGGCGAGGGTGTGGTGGTCCACGGGCAGGCTGCCCTGGTCGCAGCGGATGAACGCCATGGTCGGCCCGCGCCCGCGCTGCCCGTCCAGGAACAGGAAGTCGGACACGATCATCCCGAGGGTGTCCAGGTACCAGTCCAGGGTGCGGGCGAACGTCCGTGTCTCCAGCACCACGTGGCCCAGGCGCTGGATGCGGGACGGCTCGCGGGGCGGGCGCTGGGTGGCGTTCGTACGGCGGCGTTCTGTGCCGGTGTTGAGGGTCAGCGGCGGCTGCTCGGGCAGCGCGGGCAGCGGTTCGCCGCAGTGCACCACCCGGACCGGGAGTCCCGACGGATCGAACAGGGCGACCGACCGACCGCCGCCGGGGACGTCGATGTCCCGGACGGTGTGTCCGACGGCCGCGGCCAGCCGGTCCACATCGGCCCGCTCGGCCGCGCGGAACGCCGGCCCGAGGAAGCGGGAGGCGCGGCCGCGCCGGATGACCATGCAGGGAGAGCCCGCGAACGTGCCGCGCAGCCAGAGTTCGTGCTGGGTGCGTGCGGCGATCGCGAAGCCGAAGTCACGTGCGAACACCTCGGCCCGGTCCAGATCCGGCTTCTCGAACTCCAGCCAGGCCAGGTCCGCCACCTTGATCACGGGGTTCCGGGCTCGCCCGGGGTGCTCGCCGCGCAGGGCGCCCTGCTCACTGTGGAGGTCTTGGTGGGGCGTCTGAGGACCGCCCTTGTCAACGGGGATGTGGGACATGGTGTCCTCCAAGCAACACTGCCGTAATGAGGAAATCATCAACTCTGCTGTTTCTCGTCGTCAATAGGTGCAGGCCAAATAATTGAGGATCCCATCAGTAATGGCAGAGTCATCGTCGCGGCGGTTACACTGGGCCGTATGCCGACGTCAGCCCCACCCCAGAACCGCTTCGAGCGACGCCGCGCCGAGACCCGCCAGGCGCTCGTCCGTGCGGCCCGGCAGATCCTCGCGGAGACCGGGGACACCAGCGCCAGCATCCAGGCCATCGCCGAGCGCGCCGATGTCGGCTTCGGGTCCTTCTACAACCACTTCGAGTCCAAGACGGAGCTGTTCGACGCCGCGGTGACGGACGCCCTGGAGGAGTTCGGGCAGGCCATCGACACGCGCGTGGAAGGCATCGACGACCCGGCCGAGCTGGTCGCGGCCGGCTTCCGGCTCACCGCCCGGATGGCCGACTCCCACCCGGAACTCATGCGGATCCTGCGCGACCGCGGCCTGTCCCACATCCACTCCGACACAGGCCTCTCCCCGCGCGCCCTGCGCGACCTGGAGGTCGGTATCGCCTCGGGCCGCTTCACCTGCGGCAACGCGACCACCGCCCTGTCCGCCCTGGGCGGCACCCTGCTGTCCCTCGTGGCTCTCAGACTGGACCGCCCGGACCTCGACGGCGACGAGACCGCCTCCGACCTGGCCGAGATGGTCCTGCGCATGCTCGGCCTCGCTGCGGATGACGCCCATGAGGTCACCCGGCGCCCGCTGCCCGATCTCGCCTGACAACGTCCTGCACCTGAAGCGCGGCCGACTGTGGTGCTACGCCGGCGGCTACGAGGAACGCAGTCGCCGCGGCCTCACCAGTGGGGTCCACCCACGGGCACGCGGCGTTCTCCTCGGCGAGGGCCAGTACCAGTGCCTCCAGCGCCTGAGCGAGTACAGGTGCTGGAAGATGGTCCGCGAAGACGCCTTCGCGCTGACCACGTCGTAGCGTCGCGACGGCCTCTTCGCGGGCCGGTGTCAGGGTGGCGCGGAACGCGGCCTCGCCCGGATGACGCCGACCCAAGGCAATGAGCATGCGGTATTGACCGCCCACCGCCCATGCCGCCAGCACCATCCGCGTCATCGCCTCGATCGGGTCGGCATCCGTGGTACGGGCTGCGGCGAACGCCTGCCGGAGTTCATCGCCTGCTTCCTGAGTCAGGTCGGCGATCAGCGCATGTCGGCTGGGGAAGTGTCCGTAGAAGGTGCGCCGGGCGACGCCGGCCGCCTCAGCGATGCCGTCGAGACTCGCGGCGGGGTCCTCCCGCAGTTTCTGCCGGGCGGCCGCGAGGATGCGTCTGCGGTTGGAGTGGGCATTTCCGCGCTGCGGAGTCCGGCCCAGAGTGTCGGTCGTCTGCATGTTTCTGCTCTCCATGTTTCTACCTCTCCGCGGTTGCCGGAAAGCCGTGGGCGCCGGTGCTCCCTCACGCACCGGCGCCCACTCACCCCTGCCCAGGGTGGCTTGATGTCCTGCTGACAGGCGTCAGGGGACGAGGATGAGGCGGATCGGGTCGCCGATCTTGTTCTCCAGACGGCTGACCGCGTTTGCCGCGTCCACCAGCGAGATGTGGTCCGTGATGGAGGGGGCCAGGTCGAGGCGACCCGCCGCGGTCAGACGCACCAGCTCGGAAACCGACTCGGGGCTGCCGCCGTAGTGACCGCGGACCTGCTTGCACATGTAGTTGAAGGTCAGCCCCTCGGTGATGGTGAGCGGCCTGGGGGTAATGCCCACCAGGATCAGGGAGCCGCCCATGCCGAGCACGGAGGCGGCCTGCTCGCGGACGGCGGGTACGCCGGCGCAGTCGAAGGCGAAGTCCAGGCCCCGTCCTTCGGTGGCCGCGCGTACCTGGTCGGCGAAGTCGGGTGCGGCCGGGTCCAGGGCGTAGTCGGCGCCGAAGGCCAGGGCGCGCTCGCGGGCGCCGGGCAGCGGGTCGACGGCGATGATCGGGGCGGCGCCGACCAGGCGGGCGAGGCGTACGTTGTGGGCGCCGACTCCGCCCACGCCCCAGATGCCGACGGACTGGGCGGGACGGACACCTGCGGTGGTGACGACGGCGGCGTAGGGGGTGGAGACCGCGTCGGGGATGATCGCGGCCTGGTCGAAGGGGAGGTTTTCGGGGATGGGGATGAGGGTGTCCTCGCGGGCGATCACGTACTCGGCCCAGCCGCCGTCGTAGTCGATGCCTGCGGTGAGCATCTGGGTGCAGGGGCGGCGGCGCACGCATCCGGAGCACTTACCGCAGGTCTTGCCGGCCTCCAGGGTGACGCGGGTGCCGACTGGCAGGCCGCGCTTGAGGTCGGGGCCGAGGGTGTGGACCACACCGGAGACCTCGTGGCCGACGGTGACCGTGTCGGAGGTCGCGAACAGCGGGACGAGGGAACCGTCGATCAGGTGGACGTCCGAGAGGCAGACGCCCGCGGCCTTCACCTCGATGAGGACCTCGCCCGGGCCGGGGACGGGGATGGGGACCTCCTCCACGGCGAACTTCTTGGTGTCCAGGTGGAAGCGTCCGGCGAGCATGGTGTCCATGAAGATCTGCTTTCTTTGAGCGGCACCGTCCGGCGGTTCGGGACATGGGTGCCATGTGGTGTCCGAATGGCTTGTGGTGGCCGGGAGGCGTACGGCCGGCAGCGGGGGATGCCGCACGCCTCCCGGCGGCTGGGGGGCGCACGCCTTGACGGCGTGCGGCGGCGGTCAGGCGAAGACGTCCTGCTGGTAGCGTTCGTCGGCCTCGAGCTGGGCGAGCCACTGCTGGGCGGTCTCGTCGTCGCAGCCGGTCTTCTGGCGGTAGATGGCGGCGAGTGCCTCACGGACGGCCGGGGCCATACGGCGGCCGTCACCGCAGACGTAGATGTACGCGCCGTCCTCGATGGCCTGCCACACCGTGTCGGCGGCATTGGCGATGGCGTTCTGCACGAACCGGGCCGGGTGGCCGGTCACCGCGGAGAAGGCGGTGTGGATCTGCGCGATCCCGGCCTGCTCCCAGTCCTGCATCTGCTGGCGGTAGAAGTAGTCGTGCTCCGGGTGGCGGCAGCCGACGAAGACCTGCGACAGGCCGACCTCGGTGCCGCCCGCGTGCTGCCAGGCCCGCTCCTCCAGGAAGCCGCGCAGCGGTGCGATGCCGGTGCCGGGGCCGATGAGGATCAGCGGCGTGGCGGGGTCGGCCGGCGGGGCGAACGTCGGGGAGGGCACGCGGACGTAGCCGTACACGACGTCCCCGGGCTCCAGGCCCGCGATGTAGGAGGAGCAGGTGCCGCGGTACTGGCCGTCGCCGGACAGGGCCGGGCCCTCCAGCAGGCCGACGGTCAGGCGCACATGGCGGGGGTTGGCCGACGGGGCGGAGGAGATGGAGTAGAAGCGGGGACGGATCGGGCCCATCATCTCCAGGAAGACCGCCAGCGGCAGCTCGACCGCCTCGAAGCGCTCCAGCAGGCCCAGCACCGAGACCCGCTTGCCCAGGATCTCCTTGCTGTAGCGCTCCTCGGCCTCCTCCGTGTCGGCGGTGTACGCCTGGAGCTGCGGCCGGGTCCACGGGCACTGGGTGTACTCGGCCAGGGTCTGGATCTGGGAGCGGGTGGCCACGTCCTGCAGCTCGAGGAACTCGGTGAGCAGGATGCCGGCGGTGACCGGGGTGCCTACCGGCAGGTGGGTGCGGCCACCGGCCGGCTGGTCGAGCCTGAGCACCTGGTCGTAGTCGACACCGAGCCGCCTGAGTGCGCGTTCCACCAGAACGAGTTCGTTCTTGGCGAAGACGGCCAGGTGGTTGCCGGTGTCGTAGGTGACACCGTCGGGCAGCTCGAAGGTGATGGACTTCGCGGACGGGCGCGGCGGCTCGATGCTGAAGTCCCACAGGCCGGTCGCGTCGGCCACGAGCTCCTCGTCGGCCACCACCGTGAGCGGGTACGCCTGCTCGGAGACGATGGCGGGGCGCACGTCGGACTCGGTGAGCAGCTGGACCTGGTAGCGCGGGCCGCTCGCCTCGGAGGTGTCGGCGGCGTACTCCTCGGCCAGGGTGGCCCACAGGTTGTCCAGCCACCGAGTTGCCATGCCGTCGAAGTCACCGGCGGCGTCCGCGATACCGCGCTCGACGACCGGGGTGGCGCCGGCGGCCAGCAGACCTTCCTCGATCCGTTTGGGGAATGCCTGGTAGGTGGCCACCCACTGGGTGTTGCCGGCGCCGAGCAGCGCGAACCGCACGTTAGCCAGCGCGCCCTCCGGCAGGCCGGTGGCGAGGAGGTCGTCGAAGCGCTGGGCGTTGTCGGGGGCCTTGCCGTTGTAGCTGGCGGCGACGACGGCGAGGAGGCCCTCGGTGGGCAGGTTGTCGCCCAGCTCGTCCAGACTCACCAGGGTGGTGCCGAAGCCGGAGCGCTCGCTGCGGTCGGCGATGGTGCGCGCCAGGTCCTCGCAGGAGCCGAGGCTGGAGCCGTAGGCGACAGTGAGGTTGACGCCGACGCCGCTGACCGCTGTCTGCGCCTGCGTGTCGCCGGTCTGCAGGTCCGCGGCGCCGAAGACGGTCCGCTGGTGCTCCTGGCGCTTGCGGACGACCAGCTGGAAGTCGCCGGGCTTGCGCGTCAGCGCCTCGCGGACGTCCATCTTGTAGTCGGTGGTGTCGGAGAACCTGAACTTCTGCAGCACCAGCGCCAGCGCCAGACGGGCCTCGGTAAGCGCGAACTGCCTGCCGATGCACGCACGCACACCGTTGCCGAACGGCTTGTAGGCGTGCGGGTGCTGTTCCACACGGTTCTCCGGCAGCCACCGGTCGATGTCGAACTCGTCCGGCCGGTCCCACGCCTTGGTGTGGGAGTGCAGCGCGCCCATGAGGATGTTGGCCCTGGTCCCCTTCTTCAGCTCGTACCGGTCGCCGATGACGGTGTCGTCGAGGGGCGCCTTGGCGATCAGCGGGATGGGAGCCCACAGGCGCAGGGTCTCCTCCAGGATCCGCGGGATCACGTCCAGCTGCATGATCGTGTCGTAGTCCGGGACCGTGTCACCGGGCAGCAGGCGGTCGACCTCGGCGTACGCCTGCGCCAGGACGTGCGGGTTGCGCATCAGCGAGTACGTGGCGAACGACAGGAGGCCACTGGTGGTCTCATGACCGGCGATGAGGAAGGTCACCACCTGGTCGCGGACGTTGTCGTCCGCCAGCAGCTTGCCGGTATCCGGGTCGGTGGCCTCCAGCATGAGTCCCAGCAGGTCCTCCTCGCCGGTGCCCTTGCCCTCACGGCGCTCCTTGATCACGCTCTCGACCAGGTCGCGCATCAGCTGGATGTTCTCGCGGTACTTCCTGTCGTCCGCCTTGCGCAGCTTGGTCATCATCGGCAGCTCCTGGGAGCGCCGCATCGACTCGATGAGCGCCTCCAGCAGCGCGTTGAGGAAGGGGTGCAGCTCCTCTTCGTCGAAAGACTGGAAGCGGTAGCCGAACCCGGACAGGGCGATGGTGTCCAGGGTGAGCCGGGTGTAGTCGTCGGTGACGGCGACCGGCCGGCCCTCCCGGCTCTCCCACTTGCCGACCAGGTTCTGGGCGATCTCCAGCATCTGCCCGTAGTAGGTCTTCATGGCCCGCTGGCTGAAGGCCGGCAGCAGGATCCGGTGGGCCATGGCCCACTCCTCTTCGTGCTGGTGGGCCGTGAACAGGCCCGCCCCCGTGTAGTCCCGCACATGACTCAGCGGCGTCTTCTCGATCTGCTTGAAGAACCGCGTCTCGTCGCAGACCTCGGCCACCAGGTCGGGGTCGTAGACGAAGACCTGCTCGATGCCGGCGATGTCCATGCCGTAGATGCCTTCGGGGAACTGCTTGGACAGCTCGTTGAAGTACTCCACCGGATTGGTGTCGGGGATCTGCGGCGTGTGGCCGAGCAGGGGGATCCCGCGCGGGGACCGGATGGGACGAAGGTCGTTCGCGGAGTGCGTGGTCATGGCTTGCTCCTCTGCGTGGAGGGGGATGGGCAAGGGCGCGCTGCGCAGGTTGGTGTCGTGGCGCCGTACGGAAACATACGCCGTATGGAATTGATACCGTACGACGTATGGAAACGTGAAGCAAGCCCGGCCGCCCTGGTGGGCGCTGTGATTCAGACAATTTCCGTACGGCGTATGAAACTGGTACCGTACGTGGTATGGAAAAAAAGGTGAGGCGTCCCCCGCGGGGAACGAGAAAGAGAGACGTGCCTCTGACCGAGGCCGGGATCCATGCCGCCGCCCTGCGGCTCATCGACGAGGACGGGGTCGAGGCGCTCACCATGCGCAAACTCGCCACCGTGCTCGATGCGAACCCGATGTCGCTGTACCACCACGTGCCGAACAAGGAAGCCGTGCTGCGCGGCGTGGCGAGAATGGTCGGAGCCCAGTTCCGCACCGTGACGCTTCAGGACATTCCCTGGCAGGAGCGCATCCGCCTGCTCGCCACCGACTTCCGGACCCTGGCGCACCGTCACCCCGAGCTGATGGCCTACTCGTTCAGCCACCAGCCGGACTTCATCCAGCCCGACGACCCGTTCTGGACCGCGCTCACCGCGATCCTGGGCGCTGCCGGAGTGCCGCAGTCAGAGGTCCCGGAGATCGCCGCTCTCGTGGCCACCGTCGTCATCGGCGTCCTCAACGCCGAACTCAACGGCTCCCTCCAGCTGTGGGCGAGCCTCAAGCCCCCCGGTGCAGCTGTCGGCGCGGACGAGGTCACGGACGCAGACCGTGCAGGCCCTGACCAGGACCACATGTTCCGGCTGGTGATCGACACGCTCATCACGGGTCTGGAGGGCCGGCTCGCCGCCGGTCGTAACGGCCAGGGCGCCGGCCGCTGAGTCGGTGGTTCCAAGGCGTTGCGGCCTGGGCGCGTCCATCGGCGGGCGAGTCCAGGCCGCAATGCGCCGTGACGCACGAGGGGCACCCCATCCCCTCCGGAAAGACCGTCCCGATGCGGCCCCTGCGGGCGCGCGATGCGTTGCGGCTGGGTCAGGCGACCGACCTGTGGCCCAAGACGGCGCTCAGTGTCATCGTGGCGACGGCCGTGCCGAGTCTGATCCTGCTGGCCGCCGGCCGAGCCGACCTGGTGGTGTACACCCTCGGCGGATCCACGTGCGCGCTCTACGGACACAGCCTGCCCTGCGCTGCCCGCGCTCGAGCACTGGCCGCTGTCGTGCTCGCTATGGCCGCGGGCAGCGGGGTGGGTCTGGCGACCGCCGCCGCTACGGACAGCACGGTGGTCCGGGTCGCTGTGGCGGCAGTCCTCGCCGCTGCGCACAAGCTCGTGTGCGAGGCCACCCGGATCGACTCTCCGGGCAACGTCGTCGTCACGTTCGTCGCCGCGGGCTGCGCGTTCTCCCCGCAGTATTTCCCCGACATTCCCCGCCATCTCGGGCTCACCCTTGCCGTCGGCGTGTCCGCCTGGGCGGTGTGCATGGCCCCGGGTCTGGGACGACCCCGGGAGCCGCAGCGTCTGGCGGTGGCCAGGGCGCTGGACGCCGCCGTGCGGCTCGCCCGCACCCCGGACGACGGCCCTGCCCGAGCCTCGGCCTGCCGGGCCGTCGACACGGCAGCAGCCGAAGCCTGGCGCACGCTGTCGCTGATACCCGTCCGCTCGCCGGAGCACGCGGCCCTGACACTGCTGCTGGTCCACGTCCGGCGGTTTCGGCCACCAGGAGCTCGTCCGCTGGGCGCAACTCCTGAGTACGACCGCCCCGCTGCCGGTTCTGGGGCCGCCGGTCACGGGAGGTGAACAGGCCATCGGCGCCGCCTGGGGCGGATCGGGCCCCGTAGGCCGGCCAGATCCGCGTCAGATTCGTCTGGGGAGCGTTCCCCGCCCCGGCTCCCGCCCCGGCTCCCGCCCCGGCTCCCGCCCCGGCTCCCGCCCCGGCTCCCGCCTGCTGCTCCTCAGCGCTCGGGTCGCGGTCGGCTGCGCCCTGGCCGGATGGTCCTCACAGGCGCTGGGCGTCGGTCTCCCGTACTGGGCCGTGGTCGCCGTCGCGTCGGTCTTCCAGTCCAACCCGGCCCTCACCTGGACACGCGCCCTCAACCGGGTCTTCGGCAACTTCGTCGGCCTCGCATTGTTGTTCGCCGCCCTGCTGCCGATCATTCGTACCGGAGGATCACTCGCCCTCGTCCTGGCCGTCCTGTTCTTCCAGGCCGCCACCGAGGCTACGATCAGCTGCGGTTACTGGCTCGGCCAGGTCTGCATCGTCCAGATGTCGCTGCTCGTGCCCCAGTTCGCGCACGAGCAGCCCGTCGGTGAGTTGCTGAGGGACCGGACCCTCCACACCCTTACCGGCTTACGGGCTTACGGGCTTACGGGCTTACGGGCTTACCGGCTGCGTGCTGGGGCTGCTCGTCGCCGTCCTGATCACCGACTGCCGAGCGGCGGACCGTATCGAGACGGCCCTGGCGGCGGTGAACGCCTCCCGGGCGGCCGCGGCACGGTTGACGGACCCGACGTCCAGCCCCGAGCTCGCCGATATCGCGCACGCCCGTTGCCGTCTGGCGAGCGCCTTGGCCGAGTTGAGCCAAGCCGCCGAGGCGGCCTCCGGCGAACGGGGGCGATGCGCCCTTCCCGAAGAGCGCATCAGCCATCGCCGAGCAGGAGAGCCGCCGGATGCCGGCCCGTCTGGCGGCGTCACTCGTCGCCGGACGGCCGTCAGCGCAAGGGTGAGTCCACGGTGGGCGTCAGCAGGGTCTCGTCGAGGCCGGCGATCTGGCTGATGTCGAAGCCCTGCATGTCCGCGCGGAATTCAGGACTCGACAGGTACGCCTCCAGCCGCTCCTGCACGTTGTCGGCGTCCCTGTAGGAAACGAGGGCGTAGAGCCGGGGAGTCTCGCTTCCGGGCGCCGCGGGCACCGTCCAGACGCCGTGGGTGGTGATCCGGTGCTTGGCCATACCGGGAATGTGCTGGGCCCAGATCTTCTCGTAGGCGCAGAGCGCGTCGGGGCTGCGCAGGGTGTAAGCGCGAAGCTGGTACTGGGACATGGACACTCGTTCCTCTTCTTCAGGATGTGGATGGTCGGCGGTCAGCCTTGCGAGCGCAGGTGCGCCAGTTCGGCGTCCCAGTCGATGCGTCCGGACTCCGTGCCGCGAGGCACCTGAGCCTCGGTTTGCTCCAGGAAGGACCTGATGTCCTGCGCGGAAACCTCGAGCAGGGCGGTGTCCGCGGACGATCCGAGGGCGATGTACATCGACGTGTCGCCATGTCCCACGGCCGACCAGACCCGGACGTCCGCGCAGCCCGCGGGGCCCTTCAGGCCGTCGGCCAGAAGATCCCGCCCCAGGACCCATTCGACCGGCTCGTCGCAGTCGGCGAAGAAGACGGCGCGGACGACATAGGGATCAGTGGGCTCGTACCGAAGACGCAGGCACAGGGGCAGTGAGTAGTCCCGCGAGACGACCAGCTGCACGGCCACCCGCCGCTCCACAGACTTCAAGGACTTCTTCATCGGCTTCCGCTCCTGGGCGTGCCTCGGCGGCGCCTCGCGTCGGGCCGGCGGCACAGCGGCGGCGCGGGCGGAGGCGGTACGGCGGGGCGCGGGCGCCGGACGGCACCGGCGCATCGCACGATCAGTGGGACGGCCCCGCTCAGCCGGCGGTCGGAGACGTCGATCGCCGACCGCCGACCCCAGGGTTCGAACGGTACCCGTCTCACCGGTCGCCGTGGCCCGGGTCGTGGTGGTTCCAGCCCCGGCCGTCGTGCTCGAAGCGGTATTCGTCGTGCTGGTACGACCTGTCGGACGTCCAGCCGTGCCGCTCGTCCTGCCAGCGGCAGGAGTGACCGTCGCGGTAGAAGTGACCCGCGCGGTAGAAGCGGCCGTCGCAGTCGTGCCGGGTCGCGTCGGTGACGCGGTGCCAGCCATGGACCTCGTCGCAGGAGTAGCCCCGCTCGAGCAGGTACCCGACTCCGTTGTCCCAGCCGTAGTCGGCGGTCTCGACCTGGGCGGCCGGCCACTGGACGTGCGTGGACTCCAGAGGCGCGGCCGAAGCGGTGCCCCCGGCGCCGAGGACGGAAACCCCTGCGACCGCCAGGGAGGAAACGGTGAGGGCGACGCGCTTCGTGAGCTTCTTCATGATCTTTCCTTCCCGGTCGGCGCGGTCTGCGCCGACGGCTGTTCGGTCAGGCGATGTGGGGCGCCTGGCGCGGTCGTGCGAGCAGTTCCATACGTTGTATGGAATCACCCTTCGAGTATAACCATACGATGTATGGAAACGTCGATGTGACGCAGGCGACTGTCGCGGACGGCTCCTGCAGCATTGATCGACTGCCGGTCAGTACAGGCGAGTTGACCGTTGCCGTGCCCTCGGCGCGTCGGTGGTTCCGTCCCGACCCCCGCGACATGCGGTCGCGGGATTTCAGGCCCATGCTGGAGACCAGGGGCAGACAACGGAGGAAGTGGTGACGATGCGGACCGTTGTCGACCTCACGCGCTGCCAGGGCTATGCGCAGTGCGTGTTCCTCGCGCCGGAGGTGTTCGAGCTGCACGGCGAGGAGGGACTGCTCTATGCCACGGCCGTACCCGACGATCAGGAAGAACGCGTACGCCAAGCCGCCGCGGCCTGCCCGGTGCAGGCCATCCTCCTCGGGGAAGAGGTGAGCAGTGGTGCCCGGTGACCTGAAGGAGGGCCGGATCGTCATCGTCGGCGCGTCGCTGGCGGGGCTCAGGGCCGCCGAGGCACTGCGCGAGGAGGGATTCACCGGCCCGCTGACCGTCGTCGGCGACGAGCCCCACGCGCCGTACGACCGGCCGCCGCTGTCCAAGCAGGTGCTGCTCGGCCAGGCGACGGCGGACACCACCGAGCTGCCGATGCGCCGGGACCCGGACGCCGAGTGGCGCCTCGGCGTGCGCGCCACCGGTGTGGATCTGCTGGCGAAACGAGTGTTGCTGGAAGACGGGGAGTCGCTGCCGTACGACCGGCTGCTGATCGCCACCGGCACCCGGGCGCGTCCCTGGCCGAACCCGGAGGAAGGCGCCCTGGACGGCGTGTTCACCCTGCGCACCCGGGAGGACGCCGCGGGGCTGGCCGAACGTTTGGACGCGCGGCCGGAGCGGGTGCTGGTGATCGGTGGTGGCTTCACCGGCTCGGAGATCGCCTCGGCCTGCCGGGAACTGGGGCTCGAGGTCACGGTCGCCGAACGCGGCTCCGCACCGCTGGTCGGCGCTCTCGGCGGCACCCTGTCGAAGCT
The DNA here is from genome assembly GCF_053611725.1 of Streptomyces sp. NPDC054783. Lineage (NCBI taxonomy): Bacteria > Bacillati > Actinomycetota > Actinomycetes > Kitasatosporales > Streptomycetaceae > Streptomyces > Streptomyces sp. NPDC054783. Next base: position 35,804 of record NZ_JBSHAY010000011.1, read on the forward strand.
CGCGGCGGTCATGCAGCGCAACCACGGCGTGGACCTGCGCACCGGTGTCACGGTCACCGCCCTCAACGGCAACGGCGCCTTCACCGGCGCGGAGCTGTCCGACGGCAGCCGCGTGGACGCAGACGTGTGCGTCGTCGCGCTGGGTGCGATCCGCAACGTCGAATGGCTGGCGGACTCCGGGCTGGCGGCGGGCCCGCGCGGGATCGCCTGCGACGCCGGATGCCGCGCCTTCAACATGTACGGGATCGTCACCGACGACGTCTTCGTGGCCGGCGACGTCTCCCGCTTCCCCCACCCGCTGTTCGGCTACCAGATGCTGTCCCTGGAGCACTGGGGCAACGCGGTCGAGCAGGCCGAGGTGGCGGCCCACAACATGGTCAACCCCGGACCGCTGCAGCGCCCGCACCTGTCCGTCCCGGTGTTCTGGTCGACCCAGTTCGGCCTCAACATCAAGTCCGTGGGCGTCCCCACCTACTCCGACCACGTCGTCATCGCCCAGGGCTCCCTGGAGGCACGTCGTCTGGCCATGGTCTACGGCTACCAGGGCCGGGTCACCGCCGCCGTCACCGTCGACATGGCCAAGGCCCTCGACTACTACAAGCACCTGATCGAGACAGCCGCTCCCTTCCCGCCGCCGCCCGGCGCGGCGGACCGGGCGATCGCGGCCGACATCCCGATCCCCTCTCTCGTGCCGGATCCGTCGGTGCTCTCCCACGGCCCGACCGTCGCCCTCACCGGCCATCTTCCCGACCGCCGGCTGACGGTGGTGTAGCCCACGTCCCGCCGACCACGAGGATCCGCCATGGAATCCGAGACCTTGCTGGCACGGATCACCGACTACGCCAGCCGCCCCAACCCCTACCCCTTGTACGCGGAACTCCGCGAGGCCGGTCCCGTGGTGCAGCAGGCAGACGGCAGTTACCTGATCGGCACCTACCACGAGATCGCCGCTCTGCTCCACGACCCACGGATGAGCGCCGACCCCCGCACCCGGGGGGAAGTAGCCCACAAGCCACCCTTCCTCCGGCTCGACGACCCCGAGCACCACAGACTGCGTACCCTGGCCATGCGGCCCTTCGGACCCCCGCACAGCCCCGACCGGGTCGACTCCATGCGCGGCGAGATCGACCGGATCACCCAGGAACTGCTGGAGCCTTTCGAGGCGGGCCGGCAGATCGACATCGTCGACGACTTCGCCTATCCGCTGCCCGTCACGGTGATCTGCCGGTTGCTCGGCGTGCCGCGCGAGGACGAACCGCTGTTCCGGGCCTGGTCCGATGCGATCGTTGCCTCCGCCGACGTCCGGCCCGAAGACGACTCCACTGAGAATGACAAAGCCGGCGACCAGGCACGAATGGAGATGGGCGGGTACCTGGTGAACCTCGCCGAACAGCGCCGCGGCAAGCCGAGCGACGACATGCTCTCCGCCTTCGTCAACGAACCGGACCCGGCCCTGCGGCTCACTCAGGAGGAACTCGCCGAAACCGCCGTGCTGCTGCTCATCGCCGGGCACGAGACGACGGTCAACCTGATCACCAACGGCTCCCTCACACTGTTGCGTCACCCCGAGCAGCTGGATCACCTGCGCCGCGAACCCGACCTGCTGCCGCGAGCAGTGGAGGAACTGCTGCGCTACGAGCCCCCGGTCCACATGCGCGAGCGCATCCCGCACGCCGACATCGACGTCGCCGGCACCAAGATCCCGCGACACGCGTCGGTCATCCTGGCGCTGGCCTCGGGCAACCGCGATCCCATGCGGTTCCACGAGCCCGACCGGTTCGACCCCACCCGCCGGGACAACCAGCACCTCGGCTTCGGCAGCGGCGTCCACCTCTGCTACGGCGGCCCCCTGGCCCGGATCGAGGCATACATCGCGCTCAGTGCGCTGCTTCCCCACCTCGGCGGCGCCCGCCTGGTCGAGGACCCGCCTCCGTACCGGCAGAACGCCATGCTCCGCGGACCCCGCCACCTGCCCATCCAAATGTGAAGCCGCGTCGTCCGCAGACAGCACATCGTCTTCAAGCCGCAGCTGGAAGGGGCCGCGGGGCGAGGTCACGGGCCTCGTCCGCGGAGAGGCCGAGCATGTGCAGGAGCATCTCGGCCATTCCTCCGGCTGCATGGTCCCTGTTGGCCTCGGGCTGATCGAACCACAGCTGCAGGAGCGCCAGCAGGCTGCCGTTCAGCGCGGTCAGGGCGATCATCGGGTCGACCACGGTGAAGCGGCCGGAAGCCATGCCCTGCTCCACGTCGTGCCTCGCGCGCGGAGCCAGTCCTCGGCCGGCGCATATGCGGCCGAGCTCGCTGTGGCAGAGAATCCGCATGATCTCCGGGTATGAACCGGCCATGTGTGCGCTGAGCCGCATGCCGCCGGCGAGGCGCTCGGCGAGGTCGTCGACGCCGCACAGATGTCGGTCGACGGCTCGCGCGAACTCCTCCAGGGCATCGGCCACGGCCGCTTCGAACAGGTCCGGCTTGCACGTGAAGTGGTTGTAGAACGAGCCGAAGCCCACGTCGGCGAGCTCCGCGATGGTCCGGATGCCGGCGCTCGTATCGCCCGAATCGGCCAGGAGCTTCCGCGTGGCGCGGACAAGTGCCTGCCGGGTCTCGGCCCGACGGCGTTGGGTCCACCTCGTCCCCCCTCGTCGCACCGCGCGACCGCATTTGATTGAACGATCAGTTTCGGTGGCCTTGACGATGAAGCGGTCGTATCTGATTATTTCATCAGAAGTGGACAAAACGGTACAAGGTTGGCGGATGCCGGGAGGCGGGTCACAGGGCAGCGGCGAGGTCGCGCGCCGCACCGCAAACTCCGGCTCCCGGTACCACCCGGGGTCTCCGCCTCCTGCCCATCACCGTCCACCACGGCTACAGACCGGGCGGCCGAGCCCACATGCCGGCACTCCCTCACCTCCGCACTGAAGGGGATCGACCACGATGACGAATACCGACCACACGCCACTCGCCAAGCCGGTGAGCCCGGGCGAGATACCGGACGCGGCGATAGCGGTGATCGATGCGGACGGGACGGTGGCGGCGTGGACGCAGGCAGCTGAACAACTTGTCGGGTACTCGGCCGCGGAAGTGGTGGGCCGATCCGCCGCGCACGTGCTGCCGCCCCCAGAGGAGACCCGAAGGGCTTCGCTGTGCGCCGAGCAGTGCCGTGCCCAAAGTGGCTGGTCCGGCACCGCCGCGGTCCGCCACCGCGACGGCCACACGCTCAAAATGTCGCTGCGGGTCTCGCTGTTGTGGGGACAGAACGCCGGCACCCGGTGGCTGGTGTCCGTGACCGACGTAGGCGCCCTGTCCTCGGGGCCTGCCGACGGACCGGTGCGGGAGTCGCTCCTTGCCCATGCACCGATCGGCATCGTCGTGTACGACCCGCAGTTGCGCTGTACCTGGGTGAACGACGCCATGGAGCATCACGACGGCATTCCCCGTGACCGGCGGTTCGGACGCCGTCTTAAGGACTCGCTGCCCGCCGTGGAGGCCGAAGCGCTCGAGGTGGTGATGCGGCAGGTGCTGCAGAGCGGTACCACGATGGTCCACGAGTTCCGGGCGTGGCCGCCGTCTGACGGGCGCCGTGAGCATGCGTTCTCGGCCTCGTTCTTCTGCCTCCAGGACGCGGACGGCGCGGCAATGGGAGTGTGCTCCATGACCGTGGACGCCACCGGGAACCGGCGGGCGCGCGAGCGCCTGGCCATCCTCAGCGAGGCGAGTACGCGCATCGGCAGCACCCTCGACGTCATGCAGACCGGGCAGGAACTGGCCGAGCTCGCCGTGCCCCTGCTGGCCGACCACGCCCTCGTCGACCTGGTGGAGTCGGTACCGTTCGGCGTGGAGCCCTCGGTGCCGATGGGCACGACGAGCGGCCGTCCCCCTCTGCTGCGACGTGCCGGTGTGGCCACCATCGATCTGGGGATCCTGGAGTTGCCGTGGGTGCGGGAAGAGGTGATCCACGCCCACCCGGACTCGGCGTTCGCCAGTGCCCTGCGCACGGGCAGGTCCCATCTGGAACCGGTGCTGGACCCCACCGGCCCATGGGCCGACCGCGAACCGGAGCGGGCGCAGAAGGTCCGCGACAGCGGCGTCCACTCCTTGATGGTCGTACCCATCCGTGCGCGGCGCAGCGTGCTGGGACTGGCGCTGTTCGGCCGCTCCGAGGAACAGACGCCGTTCCAGGAGGACGACCTGCTCCTCGCGGAAGAACTCGTCACCCGGGCCGCGCTCTGCCTGGACAATGCCCTCCAGTACGCGCGCGAGCGCACCGCGGCCCTCACCCTGCAACGCGACCTGCTTCCCCACCATGTGCGGGGCGGTGCCGCCGTCGAGGTGGCCTCGCGCTACGTGCCGGCCGACACGGATCACGGCGTGGGAGGTGACTGGTTCGACGTGATCGAGCTGTCCGGCGCGCGGGTGGCCCTGGTCGTCGGCGATGTGGTCGGACACGGCATCAACGCCGCGGCGACCATGGGCAGGCTCCGCACCGCCGTACGCACGCTCGCGGACCTCGACCTGCCGCCGGACGAACTGCTGGCGCACCTCGACGACACGGTCCGGCGGTTGAACGACGAAGACGGCGACGTCTCCGACCCGGTCCAAACGGTGGTGGGTGCCACCTGCCTGTACGCCGTCTACGACCCGGTCACCCGACGGTGCGCGCTGGCGCGGGCCGGGCATCCACCGCCCCTGGTCGTCGACGCGCAGGGCAGGGTCACGGTCCCCGACCTGCCCGCCGGGGCCCCGTTGGGCCTGGGTCTCGGCCTGGTGCCTTTCGAGTCCGTGGAACTGGACCTGCCCGAAGGAAGTGTCCTCGCCTTCTACTCCGACGGCATGATCGAGTCCCGCGTCGAGGACATCGACGTCGGCCTGCAGCGCCTCGGCGCCGCCCTGGCACAGCCCGGTGCCTCCCTGGAGGACCTGTGCTCTCGGGCGATGAAGACCTTGCCGACTCGGGCATCAGCCGACGACGTCACCTTGCTCCTCGCGCGGACCCGCGCACTGAAGCCCTCCCAGGTCGCCTCGTGGGACCTGCCGAACGAACTCGTCACCGTCCCGACAGCCCGGCACCTGGCCGCCCGTCAGCTCAGGCAATGGGGTCTGGAGCCGCTGGTGACGCCCGTGGAGTCGATCGTCAGTGAACTGGTCACCAACGCGATCCGGCACGGCGGCGGCCCGAGCCGCCTGCGGCTCATCCAGCACCGGGTCCTGACGTGTGAGGTCTCCGACACCAACACCGGCCAACCACGCCCCCGTCATCCCCGCACTCTCGACGAGCACGGCCGCGGCCTGTACCTGGTCGCGCGACTGTCGCGCAGGTGGGGTTCCCGCTCAGCAGCAGACGGCAAGGTCGTCTGGGCCGAACAAGACCTGCCCTCCACAGCCGGCGCCGTCTGAGCGCCGACAGCCGTCACAGGATCCCCTTCTCCCGTAGCCGCGGACCCTCGTAATGGAAGCCAGAGACATGGACACATCGAATGTTGCAAACGCCGACCCGGCCGACGCCTCCCAAGGCGCGACGAGCATCGTCGGCGCCGGCCCCGGCGGCAGGCTGCCCGCCTTCGACGGTCTGGCCGCAGCCGTGCTGGACGATCGTGGCACGGTGGTGGGGTGGACCGGCACGGCACAGGACCTGACCGGGTTCTGCGCCGACGAGGTCCACGGCCGCCCCGTGCAGGAACTGGTGGCCGACCTCCCGCACGACCCACGCAGGGTCACGCAATGGCCGGCCACCGGCCGGGTACGACTGCGACACCAGTGCGGCAGCACGATCGACGTCACATTCCGGACCACACGGGTCAAGGGCTCGGCGGACTTCCTCGTGCTCGCGGCGCCCACCCCTCACGTAACCGACCGCCAGCACGGCGCAGCGCTCCTGCGCGCACTGTCCGCGCAGAACCGGATCACGATCGCCCTGCACGACACGGATCTCACCACCGTGCAGACAAACGCCATGCCGGACACTCCCGACGGCCGTCCCATACAGCCCGGCGCCCGACTGGGCGACGTGCTGTGCGCCGAGGACGCCGAGAGTATCGAGGCGGTACTGCGGCAGGTGCTCGAGACGGGCGTCCCGGTGATCCACAGGAACCAGCGAGTGAGCTGGCGGCATCATCAGGCGCGGCGGCACGCGCTGTCGCTGTCCGCCTTCCGCCTGGAGGACGCGCGAGGACGCCCCGCCGGGGTCGCAGCCCTGTACATAGACGACACCGACCAACTGCGTGCCCGCCGACAACTGGATCTCGCCCAAGAGGTTGCCGAGCGCGTGGGAGGGTCCCTGGACGTCGTGCGGACCGCGCAGGATCTCGCGGACGTCCTTGTACCCACCTTCGGTGATCTCGCCGCAGTCGACCTTGCGCACGCCGTCTTCGACGGTGACGAACCCGTTGAGCGCCTGGGCGGAGGAGATCTGCATCTGCGCATCGCGGCCCTGGCGCCGACCACCGCGGCCTGGCCGCCCGGCATCCAGCGCGGCAACCTCGTCCCACCCCTGTCCGGCCACCCCCTCCTGCTCCGCTTCCAGCACGGCGAGACGGTCGTCTACGGCCGGGACGACTACATCGCCCTGATCGGCGGCTCACAGTGGGTCGAGGAGTTCCTCCCGCAGGACACCCACGCGGTAATGGTGGCACCGCTGCACGCCCACGGCCTCACCCTCGGCGCGATCGTCGTCCGGCGCACCGGCCCATCCGATCCGTTCACCGAGGACGAGGTGGATCTCATGAGGCAGATCGCCTCACGGGGAGCACTCGCCATCGACAACGCCCGCCGCTACACACGCGAGCACAGAGCGGCCATGGCCCTACAGCAAAGACTCCTTCCCCCGCCCACGACCGACACTCCGGCAGCCGAGACCGCCGGCGTCTACCTGCCCACAGGCCGTGGGGCGGGCACGAGCGGCGACTGGTACGACGCCATCCCCCTGCCCTCTCTCCGGCTGGCCCTCGTCGCCGGAGACGTGATCGGCCACGGCATACCCGCAAGCGCCACCATGGGCCGTCTGCGCGCCGCCATCCAGACCCTCGCCGACCTCGAACTGGAGCCGGACGAGTTGCTCACCCGGATCGCCGACCTGGTCCAGCGCCTCGCGGCGGAAGCTCCACCCGGCGACCACGACGTCATGGGCGCCACCTGCTTGTACGCGGTCTACGACCCGGTGACCCGACGCTGTGCCATGGCCAGTGCAGGGCACCCGTCGCCCGTGCTCGTACGGCCCGACGGGTCGACTCAAGCCGTCGACGTTTCCCCAGGGCCGCCCCTCGCCGTCTGCGGCATGCCGTACGAGACAACCACGATCGACCTCGAGCCGGGCAGCGTCCTCGCGCTCTACACCGACGGCCTGGTCCACCGCGGCGCGCACGACGGCGACGACGGGCTCCGGCGGCTGACCGATGCCCTCGCCACCTCCTGCCGCCCGGACCGTGCCCTGGACGAGACCGGCATGGCCCTCCTCGACGCCCTGGTGGACGAAGCACCACGTGACGACGCGACCCTGCTGCTGGCACGTACCCGCGCCGTGCCGGCCGAGGACACCGCTCACTGGCAGATACCGGCCGATCCGGCTGCTGTCTCGGATGCCCGGGCATGGGCGACCCGCCAACTCACCGCGTGGGGGTTGGACGACCTCATCTTCCCCACCGAACTCATCGTCAGTGAACTGGTCACCAACGCGATCCGCTACGGCCGTCCGCCGGCGGATCTGCGACTGATCCGCCACGATGCACTGGTCTGTGAGGTCACCGACGCCAACACCGCCCAACCCCGTCTGCGCCGCGCTCGCACCACCGACGAGGGCGGACGCGGCCTGTTCCTCGTCGCCCAACTCGCCGAGCGCTGGGGCTGCCGCCATGGCCAGAACCACAAGACCATCTGGTCCGAACAGCCCATCGCGCGCGCCAACTGATCACGCCCTGTGTCCATCACACTCGGGTCGCGCAACTCGCTCAGCGACTCCGGTAGGCGCCGCCGGAACTACCACGGGCGACTCCACGCTGCCGACATCCAGTCGTCGTTGACGCCGGACCGCCACAACTGGGTGTGGTGGAACACCGGGCGCCCTACCGGATAGCCCTCCTGCCTACATGTGGGGTTCTGCAGCCTGCGCGATTCACTTGCGGTGGTGCCCAAGCCTTTATCGGGAAAGCGAAAGTGCCTTGTCGCCGCCCAACTGGACTTCGCGGAAGACCGCCTACAAGGCCCTACGACTTGTCCCGAAGAGGAGCCCCGGCTCGTACCCGACATCCGACTTTCGCGTGCCCGGGGGTCGGATACGGGTCCTGACCGACGATCAGGACCTGTACGTCGTCGAACGGCTGCTGGAAGGCCCGCAGGACGTTGGGCCCGGCGGGCAGGTAGGTGCGTCCCGCGACGATCTCCGCGCGCAGGAAGTCACCCATCCCGGCGATCCGTTCCGCGACGGGTTCGAGGACCTTCGCCCAGCCCGGTTCGACGATTTCATGCAAGGGTCGTGGTGCCGCGGACGTCACCCCACTGCCGCACACGGCCCGGTGATCAACCGATGGCCGATGCCCGGCGGCGATGCCCCTGCGGCCCACCCCGCCCGTGTCAGCCGATCACCGCCGCCCGCACGCACAGCACGTCCGGCAGATGCGACGCCAGCTGCTGCCAGCTGTCGCCGTCGTCGGCCGAGGCGAACACCTCGCCGTTGCGGTTGCCGAAGTAGACACCCGCCGGGTCGGCGTCGTCGGTGCACAGGGCGTCCCGCAGCACCGTGCCGTAGTGGTCCTCCTCGGGCAGACCCTTGGACAGCGGCTCCCAGGTCCGGCCCGCGTCCGCGGTGCGGAAGACCCGGCAGCGGTGCTCGGCGGGCACCCGGTCCGCGTCGGCGTTGATCGGGAACACGTACGCCGTGTCGGCCCGGCGCGGATGGGTGGCCACCGCGAAGCCGAACGTGGACGGCAGATCCGTGCCGATGTCGGTCCAGTGCGCGCCCGCGTCGTCGCTTCTGTACACCCCCCAGTGGTTCTGCAGATACAGCCGGTCCGGGTCGCCCGCGTCCTTGGCGATCTTGTGCACGCACTGGCCGAACTCCGGGTTCGGGTCCGGCAGGAAGACCGCGGACACGCCGGAGTTGGACGGCGCCCAGCTCGCACCGCCGTCGGCGGAGCGGAACACCCCGGCCGTGGAGACGGCCACGGTCACCGCACGGGGATCGCGGGCGTCGGTGACCACGGTGTGCAGGCCCTCACCGCCGCCGCCCGGGACCCACCGTGAGCGCGTCGGATGCTCCCACAGCGGCCGGACCAGTTCGAAGCTCTCGCCGCGGTCCTCCGAGCGGTACAGTGCCGCCGGTTCCGTGCCCGCGTACACCACGCCGGGCTCCGCGGCGGCCGGGTGCAGCTGCCAGACGCGCTCCAGGGAGGCGCCGGTGTCCTGGGGGAACTTGACTGCCGGCTGCGGCGGTTCGGTCCAGGTGCGGCCGAGGTCGTCGGAGTGGAAGACCGACGGGCCCCAGTGCGCGCTGTCGCCGCCCGCCAGCAGCCGCGGCCGGTCCTCCCGGGTGTCGATGGCGACCGAGTAGACCGCCTGCGCGTTGAAATACGGACTGTCGTCGAACTCCCAGGTGCCGCCCCTGCGCCGCCCGATGAACAGGCCTTTGCGGGTGCCCACCGCCAGCAGTACTTCGGTCATGCCGATCACCTCCGGGACGCCTTCGTCCAGGTAGTCGTGAGACAGGTAGTCGTCAGTTATCGGCCAGTGTGCACCCCACCACTGACAGTCTCCCCAGGTGTGCACGTTTCCGCAGGTCACTGCGGTGTCGTCGGCCTGTGACGAAGATCGGCCAGGGCCCGTTGCGGTATGCGACTGCGCGAGAGGGGCGTCTCGTGCGACCGTCGGGGAGACGGCTCGTCGTGAGCAACGGAGCGATCTCCCGCGTATGGGAGGGCGGTCCGGCCGGTCGGTGCGCTCGTGAGGAGGATGCCTTTGAAGGCGTTCCGTGGTCCGAAGGTGTGGCTGTGGCGCTGGCGGCGCAACCCGCTCAAACGCCGGGCCGACGTGGTGGAGGCCTGGGTGCTGCTCGGCGCCTGGCTGCTGACCGTTCTGGCGGGGGTCTCGGCAGGCCTCGTGGCGGCCGGGACGGTGGAGGACGGACTCGCGCGAGAGCGGGCGGCCTGGCGTCCCGTCGTCGCCCATGTGATGGGACGGGCCCCCGGAACCTCCCCCACGCACCGTCACGCCTCCGCCGGTGAACGCGTCTGGGCCAAGGTGGGCTGGACCACGGCCGACGGCTCCGCCCACACCGGTCAGGTCCGGGTGCAGCCCGGCAGCAGGTCGGGCGCGCCGGTCACGGTCTGGACCGACCCCCAGGGCCGGCTCGTCGACCGTCCCGCCTCCGCCGCAGAGGCCGCCTTCCGGGGCACCCTGATCGGCTGCCTCGTGGGCGTGAGCGCGGCGGCCGTCCCCTTCGTCGGCGGCCTCGCCCTGCGCGGCCGTCTGGAACGCCGCCGCATGCACGCCTGGGACACGGAGTGGGCGCGGCTCGGACCCCAGTGGGGACGGATGGTCTGACCACGGCCGGCGGCCTCGGGCCCCTGGTCCGGCTGGGGACCGGGGGCGCCCGGAGGACTGTCAGTCTCGTTGCCCGGCCGACGCGTTGTCAGGATCGGGTGTCTTTCCCGAATCGAGGCACGGACCAGGGAGGCCTGGTCGCCGAGGCCTGCCGAGCAGCGACACGGCGGGGACCGGCGTCGCCCGTGCCGCCGACAAGGCCGTCACGGACGAGTTCCACCACAACTCGCCGTGGAATTCGCCGCGTTGGGGCATCGTCGCCTTCGAGTCGGACGGCTCCGATCCACGCACTCGCGCGATCGGGAGAGTGTCTGCCCCCAATCCACTAGCACCCCGCCAGCACCTCCCGGCACGCGCTCAGCAGTGCCTCGTCCTCCGGTATGCCCTGTCCGCCGCTTCCGGCCACAGGGGCCAGGTGGCGGCGCGGAGCGGATAGTTCCGCTTCTGCCAGGCGCCGAAGCGGCGCGGCGGCCGGACCCATCGCGGTCAGGCACCGGGCGATCGGGCGGCGGCTGTGCGGGTCCTCGGCCCAGGCCTCCCGGAACACCGGCAGGACCGGCTCGGGATCCGCGTCGATGCGCCACAGCGCGCACGCGGCCGGCACCCGCTCCCGCACGGACCGCGACCGGGCCATGCGGCGCAGCGCGGGCAGCGCGGCGCGCGCGGCGGGCCCCAGACGGCCGAGCTGAACGGCGGCCAGGCGCCGGCCCGCCGGATCACCCTGGGTCAACTCCCGCAGCAGCACCGGGAGTACGGCGGAGGCGTCCTGTTGCGCCGACCAGAGCGCACCGGCGGCCGCGGAGGCATGCCGGGTGCCCAGGAGCACGCGGAGGGCCGGTACCGCCCGCGCGGTGGCGCCCAGCACCTCCAGCGTTGCGATGACCTGGCCCGCGACCGCGTCGTCCCGCGCCCCCGGTCCGCCGGGGCAGCCCGACAGCAGCCGCAGCATCTCCGGAACGGCGTCCTCGTCCCCGACGGCGCCGACCGCCGCCAGCAGCGGGGCGGCGAGCCGGGCGGCGGAGGGAGAGGCCGGGGGAATCCGGCCGAGCCGGTGCCGCACCGCGGGGGCGAGCGGGGCCGCGGCGGCGCCCAGGTGGGCCAGTGCGAACCCCAGGTCCACCGGTGCGGCAGGGCCGGCCAGCAGATGGGCCAGGGCCGGGACCGCCCGCGGATCGCCGCTCCTGGCCAGCGCCTTGAGCGGACCGCCGAGCGTGCGGGAGTCGCGCTCCACGCGGTGCGTCCACAGGTCGGGCCGCGCGCACACCAGGGTGTGCAGGTCGTCCGCGGCGGGCGCCGCCAGCACGAACAGCTCCGCCAGCACGGCGACCGCCGCGTCCCGCAACCAGTCCTGCTCCGACGCCAGTTGAGCGCCGAGCAGCCGGACCGTGCCGCCGTGGTCGCCGCGCCAGCCGCGCAGCAGCGCCGCCGCCATCCACACGCCATGGCACCGGTCCACCGGGTCCGCGCCGGTCAACTGCCCGCCGAGGAGCGCGATCCGGTCGACCACGCGGTCGCCGAGCGCGGTGTGCAGGGTGCGCAGCAGCCGGGAGCCCTCCTCGTCGGACGGGCGCAGCCGCCGTATGCGCCCGACGAGGGAGTCGGCGGCGCAGGGCTCGGGGACGCGGGCGCGGTGCGCGGAGCGCTCCCACAGCAGCCGGACCGCCGTCGGCACCAGGTCGGCGGGCAGCCGGGCGGGTGCGACGAGCGCCAACTGGCCGAGCGCGGCGAGCCGCAGCCCCGGCGCGTACGGCGGCGCGCTCTGCTCGGCCAGCAGGTCCACCGCGGCGTCGGCGTGCGCGGGGTGCCGGCGGACGAACAGGGCGAGGGCCTCCGGGAGGGCGAGCAGGACCCCGTCGTCCCGCTCGGCCCGCAGCCGCTGCCGTAACAGGTCCAGGACCCTCGTGGGCACGGCCAGGAAGTGCACGAGGGCCTGGGCGGCCGCCCGGCGCACCGCCGGGTCCCGGTCCCCTGTGAGCCGGACGAAGACCTCGGCCCCCGCGCACACGGCCTCCCGTGCGCGCGGGTCCCCGTCCACGCTCTCCGCGCCGATGCCGACCAGCAGTTCCACGATGCCGCCCCGGTCCGGCACCTCCTCGCGGGCCACGAGCGAGAGCAGGAACGGGACGCAGGCGAGCGTCGAGTCGTACACGCACCCCTGGTGGTGCAGCGCGGCGTACATCCCGTCGAGCGCGGTCGCCCGCTCGGCGGTGTCCGCGGACGCCAGCGCCCGTAACCAGTCGGGCACGTCCTCCGCGCTGCCGTACGCGTGCCGCAGCGAGGCCCAGTCGACCTCGTCGATCCCCGTGAACACGTTGTCCTCCCCAGGCGAGTGCCACCTGATCGCGAGTGTGCACCACGGCACTGACAGCGGACCGGAGTTGCGCGCTGACTGTGTGCGATTCGTCGGCTGTCACCGGCCAGGGCGCAAACCGCCCGCAGTCGCCCGCCGAGAGGAACACCGCCGCCTGGTGGAAGGGGGTCAGTTCAGGTCGGGCAGGGCCCGCTCGAGGATCGTGCCGAGGTCGGTCCCGGAGGGCAGCGTGCCGAACGCGTGCCCCCAGTCGCCGCCCAGCCGGCTCGCGCAGAAGGCGTCCGCGACCGGGTGCGGGGCGTGCCGGACCAGCAGGGAGGCCTGCAGCGCGAGCGCCATCCGCTCGACCAGCCGACGGGCGCCCACCTGGTCCGTTTCGGCCAACTGGTCCTTGAGCGCGGCCACCGTCGTGTCCAGGCGGGCGTCGGCCCCGCGGGCGAGGGCGAGTTCGGCGAACAGGGCCTCGGCGCTGTCCGGTTCACGGCCGAGGGCACGCAGCACGTCGAGGGCGTTGACGTTGCCCGAGCCCTCCCAGATCGACAGCAGCGGAGCCTCCCGGTAGTGCCGGGGCATGCCGGAGTCCTCGACATAGCCGTTGCCGCCCAGGCACTCCAGGGCCTCGGCGGTGAACGCCGGGCCCCGCTTGGTGACCCAGTACTTGCCGACGGCGGTGGCGATCCGCCGGAAGGCCCGCTCTCCGGCGTCCCCGCGCACCGCGCGGTCGGCCGCGCCGGCCAGCCGCAGCGTGAGCGTCGTCGCCGCCTCCGACTCCAGCGCCAGGTCGGCCAGGACGTTGCGCATCAGCGGCTGCTCGATCAGCCGGGCGCCGAACGCGCTGCGGTGCCGGGTGTGATGCCCCGCCTCGACCAGCGTCTTGCGCATCAGGGTCGCCGAGGACATCACACAGTCCAGCCGGGTGCAGTTGACCATCTCGATGATGGTCTTCACACCCCGGCCCTCCGGCCCGACCAGCCAGGCCACCGTCCGGTCGAACTCCGGCTCGGACGAGGCGTTGGAGCGGTTGCCGAGTTTGTCCTTCAGGCGCTGGATGCGGAAGGTGTTGCGGCTGCCGTCCGGAAGTACCCGCGGCACAAGGAAGCACGACAGACCGCCCGGGGCCTGCGCGAGCACGAGGAACACGTCGCACATCGGCGCCGACGTGAACCACTTGTGCCCGCGCAGCGTGTACACACCGGGCTCCCCGGTGGGCGTGGCCACGGTGGTGTTCGTCCGGACGTCCGACCCGCCCTGCTTCTCGGTCATGCCCATCCCCGCCAGCAGACCCGGTTTCCCGCTCGGCACCCGCAGCTCCGGGTCGTACTCCCGGCTGGTGAGCAGCGGCTCGTAGACCTTGGCCAGATCCGGCTGTGCGCGCAGCGCGGGCACGGCGGCGTACGTCATCGACGTCGGGCAGCCGTGCCCGGCCTCCGTGTGGCCCCACACCAGCCCGCCCGCGCTGCGGGCCACGTGGGCGCCGGGCCGCTCGTCCGCCCACGGGGCGCCGGCCAGGCCCTCGGCGACCGCCGTGCGCATGAGGTGGTGCCAGCTGGGATGGAACTCCACCTCGTCGACCCGGTGGCCGTAGCGGTCGTGGGTGCGCAGGACCGGCTCGTGCCGGTTCGCCAGCTCACCCCACTCCTGTGCCTCGGCGCTGCCCGCGCGCACCCCCAGGCGCCGGATGCCGTCCTCGGCCCACCCGGCGCCCTCCCGGCGCAGCCCCTCCAGCAGGGCCGGATCGTCGGAAGCGTCGTACGGGGCCAGGGGCGGGGCCTGGTTGGTGACCTCGTGCGTGGCGTACTGGGGCTGCGGCTGCGCAGGCGACTGCGCGGGAATCGAGACCATAGGGAGCATGTTGCACTCTCGCTGCGACCGTAGCAATACTGCAACAAGTAGGTGCACGTACAGTACGTGTCCATGCCCATGAACGTCTCGCCCGAGCCGGAGGAGGCAGGCCTGCGGCCGCTGTCCGCGCGGTCGGTCGTGCTGAGCCTGCTCCTCGGCGCGCACCCGGCGGAGATGCCGGTGAAGGACCTGGTCCGGCTGGTGGAGCCCTTCGGTGTCGGCGGCTCCACGCTGCGGGCGGCGCTGAGCCGGATGGTGACCGCGGGGGACCTGCGCCGCACCGACGCCGTGTACCGGCTCAGCGACCGGCTGCTGGCGCGCCAGCAGCACCAGGACGAGGGGCTTCGGCCGGGCACGCGCGCGTGGGACGGCGACTGGGAGATGGTGGTGATCACGGCGACCGGCCGCGGCCCCGCCGAACGCGCCGATCTGCGCGCCCGGTTGGCCGCGTCGCGCCTGGCGGAACTCCGCGAGGGCGTATGGCTGCGCCCGGCCAACCTCGAGCGTGCTCTGCCGGAGATGCTGAGCTCCGTCGCTCAGACGTACACCGCGCTACCCGAGGAGCCCGCGCACGAGCTGGTCGCCCGGCTCTGGCCGCTGGACGCCTGGGCGGCCACCGCGCGGACCCTGCTCGCCCGCACCGCGGCCGCCCGGACCCCGGCGGACCGGCTCACCGGGTACGCCGCTGCCGTACGCCACCTGCTCACCGACCCCGTCCTGCCATCCCGGCTCGTCCCCGCCGACTGGCCCGGGGAGGCCCTGCGCGCGGCCTATGCCGGCTATCAGCGCGAGTTGGCCGCGTCGGTGGGACGAAGGGAGCGTGCCGCATGACCGCCGTGACTCTCGTGCGTTTCCTGCGCGCCCGGTTCCAGGAGGAGGAGCGGGTGGCCCGGGACGCGATCGCCGGTGCACCAGGCGCGGTCTGGGGCGTCATGGCCGACGAGATCGAGCAGGTGCTCACGTCCTGGGACGGCAGGACCACACACACGCCCATGGTGCAGTTCGGCGGCGACGATCCCGTGCAGCTGCTCACCCATGTGGCCCGGCACGATCCGGCCCGGGTGCTGTGCGAACTCGAGGCGAAGCAGGCTCAGTTGGACGAGCACCGCATGATGGACGACGGCACGTGCCGCACCTGCCAGCAGGGCCAGCCTCCCCGTTCGCCCTGCACCACGCTGCGCCTGCTCGCCGTGCCGTACGCCGGACATCCCGGATACGACGACTCCTGGCGCCCTTAGTCCGCCGTTCGAGCGACCTCGACTCCTGGTGCCCCGGATGCCCCGACTGCCCGCGGTAGGTCACCGGATTCGCCGACCGCCGGGCCGGTCGGGAAGCCCAGGCGGAGCTGTTCCTCCGCGACGATGCGGCGCGCCATCTCGGTGTCCGACACGTCGACGGCGTCCGGCGTCGACTCCGCCACCGCGCTGCGCCGGGCATAGGCGTCGAACAGGCGGACCTTCCTGCGCAGCATCTCCACCAGCCGCTCGTCCACGCCGCCCGGAGCCAGCAGCCGGTGCACCCGGACCGGCCGTACCTGGCCCATGCGGTGGGCCCGTGCCACCGCCTGCTGTTCGACGGTGGGCTTGATCTGGGGCTCGCAGATGATCACGACGGAGGCGGCCTGGAGGTTGAGTCCGACGCCCGCCGCCTGGATCTGCGCCAGCAGCACCGCCGGACCGGACACCGCCGTGAACTCGTCGACGAGCAACTGGCGCCGCTCGGGCGGCACACTCCCGGTGAGCGGTCCTATGACGGGAGAGCCGGCCCGCGACGCGGCGTGGAGCGCGTCCTTCACCACGCCCAGGACGTCCCGGAAGTTGGAGAACACCACCACCTTGAGCCCGTTCTCGCCCGCCTCCTGCACGATCTCGCGGAGCCGGACCAGTTTGGCGGAGCTCTCCGGGCGGGCGTACGCGGCCCTGCGCATCGCCATGAAGTTGCCGGAACGCACCGCCTCACGGTACGCCTCCTCGTCCGAGGCGCTCGGTTCCTCCCACTCGTCCGTCTGCTGGAGGGCGGGCAGTTCGGCGAGGACGTCCACCTGGTTGCGGCGCAGGTAGACCGGGGCGACCGCCTTCCGGAAGGCCACGGAGCCGGGGAGTCCGGCGCCGTCGCCGATGCGCTCGGCCACGGTCTCCTCGAGCATCCGGACCAGGTTGCGGAACTCGGCGACCCGGTTCTCCATCGGTGTGCCCGTCATGAACAGGACCCGTTCGCAGTGCCCGGCCCACTGGGCCACGGCCTGGGAGCGCAGGGCCTTGGGGTTCTTCACACAGTGCGCCTCGTCCACCACCAGCATCCCGATCTCGCCCCCGCCGGGGGCCGGGAAACCGCGCAGGGCGTCGAAGGTCGTCACGGCGACGCCGCCCCGCCCCTTCCAGTGGGCGAACGCCTCGTGCCGGTCCGTCCCGTGCAGGGGCGTGACGTGGAGCGAGGTGCGTGCCTCGATCTCGCGCGTCCAGTTCACCAGGACGCTCGCCGGGCACACGACCATGAAGTGGCTCTGTCCTTCGGCGGCCAGATGCGTCAGCGCGGCCATGGCCTGGACGGTCTTGCCGAGCCCCATCTCGTCGCCGAGGATCACCTTGCGCTGCGCCAGGGCGAACCGGGCGCCGAACGCCTGGTAGCCGCGCAGCGACACGCGCAGCCCGGAGTCGTCGAGCTGCTGGCCCCGCACCCGCTCGGCGGTGCCGTCGGGCAGGAACCCCTCGGCGGCGGCCGTGTCCGGAGCGCGCCCGGAGATCTCGGCGAGCAGGCCGTAGTACTCGGCGGAGCGCAGTTCGAAGTCGACCCAGGCCGCGAGGTCGCTCGACGCACCCCGCAACAGGTCGACCGACGCCTGTGCGAGCGCCTCGGGGGTACCGGCCTCGACCGCCTCCGCCACCAGCGTGCGCAGTTCCTCGACCGCCTCCAGCGCGCGGGCCTTCCCGGCCCGCCCGGCCAGCAGCATGCTCAGCCGCCCGGCGGCGGGGCGGGCGTCGGCCAGCGGGGGGCCGAGCCGCTTCGTCAGCTCGGCGGCGGTGCCGACCGCGCGGCGCGCGTCGGGCCCCGCCTCCACCAGGACGTGCAGGGCCATGACCAGCGCCGTGGTCCGCGGTTCCGGCCGGTCGACGTCGATGTGTACGGCGACGGTGTCGTGGACGGCGTCGGACAGCTGCCGTGCGGCCGCGACGATCTGGTCCGCGGTGCGCTGACCGACTCCGGGGATCTGCCGCAAACGGTAGGGACCGGCTTCGAGCACCTGCCGGACCGTGCGCAGTCCGCTCCTGTCGACACTGCCCAGCCGCAGCCGCAGCCGCAGCCGCAGCCGCAGCCGCAGCCGCAGCCGCAGCCGCAGCCGCCCGTCCGTGGCGTCCTGCAGCCGCGCCACCGGGATGCCGTCGAGCGCCTGCTCCACCGCCGCGTCCTGGATCGGCTGCAGCGCCGCGCGGACCGCCTCGACGGCCCTGCCGTGGTCGTCGGCCAGCGCCTGTGCGGCCTCGTACAGCCGAGCCGCCCGCGCGACCGCCTCCCGCTCCCTACGCCCCATCCGCCCTCCCCTCACGCCTCATCCTTCCATCCGGGGGAGGCTCGACGGCGGGCGCCTTCCGTCGCGGAGGGGGCCTGGCGGGGGGTGCCTTCCATCCTGGATGGGGCCGGATGCGGGGGCGCTTTCCGTCCGGAGGCCTGATCGCCGGGTACCGGCACTTCGCGGTCCGCGCCCACGCCCAGGGCATCCGGGTCTGCGGCGATCCGCACGCCGTTCGGCGGCAACACGCTGGACGACGACCCGGCGGGGGAGCGCGGGGCGATCCGTAGGCGCCTCCTCGGCACCCGACCGGCCGCTGCCCGGCCTCCAGGCCGCGGACTGGCTGCACCTGAACCCCGAGGACTGCCGGGTCCTGCCCTCGCGCGTTCCCGAACGGCTGTTCCACGGTGGCCGCTGAGGCGTACGTGGCGGGGCGCTCGCGCGGTGCGGGTGGCGCGGGCGCGGTGCGAGGCGTTCCCTGGGAAGTGGGCATCCCCGGGGGAGAAGCGGGGATGACCAGCACGGTTTCGGGCACTCGGTGGGGCACGCAGGACGATCTCACCCGAGGAGTGTCATGGCTGAGCAGAAGTCGTCGTCGGCCTTCACGGCGCCCCTGCGCGGCGCCGCCTCGGTTCTGCGCAGGGTGCCCGGTGCCGGGATGGTGGGCAGGGCCGCCGAGGGGACCCTGGACAAGGTCGGCGCGGTCTCGCCCCGCGGGCGGCGCATCGCGGTGTACGCGGGGGCCGGAGTGCTCGGCGCCGCGGGCGTGGTGGAGTGGCCCGTGGCCCTCACCGGCGCTGCCGTGGCCTGGCTCACCCAGCCCCGGCCCGAGCATCCGGCGGACGGCGGGAACGGGGCCGGGCAGGGCCCCGGGCCCGCCCATGACCTCGACACCGCGGCCCTCCGGTCCGGCCACGGCGGGCGGTCCCGGGGCGCCGGCGGCAAGGGTGGGGCGGATGCCGGAACCTCCGGCGGGGCCTGGGACGCCGGGGCCGCCGAGGCCGGGGTCGAGGCTGCCGGGGCGGCTGAGGCTTCCGGAGAGAGCCGGACAGCCGGCAGCACCGGGGCACACGGAAGCAGCCGGACGACCGGCGGCACCTGGACGCCCGGAAGCAGCCGGACGGCCCGCAGCGCAGAGACGCACAGAAGTGCCACCGCATCCCGGACCGGCCGTGCGTCCGGCACCACAGGGTCGTCCGGTGGCGCCGGGACATCGGGAACCACGCGGACGTCCGGAAGCACCCGGGCCACCCGCAGTGACGAAGGCGCGGTGGGCAAGCCGTCCACCGGGCCGCTCGGTCCCACGGCGCGGCCCGACCGCACCACGCTCTGAGGAGGGCCATGGCGCTGCGACTGCTGACGTTGCCCTCGGCGGCCGTACGGCTGCTGCCCGCCGCACCACGGCTGCTGGCGCCGGCGGTCGGAGCGGCCGCCGGTGCCGCCGCGGGGACGGCGCGCGCCGGAGTGCGCGGCGCGGACGCCGCCGTACGGGTGGCGCGGGTCGCGCGCAACGCGCTGCCCGGCACCGGCGACCACTGGCGGGCCGGCGCCCGTGCCCACCTCGCCCTGCGGCCGGTGGAGCCCGAGCAGGTGCGGCGCACGGGCGGCACGGCACATGTGGCGCGCCGGGTGGCCGAGGCTCTGGCCGAGCGGCCCGACGTGCTCTTCGCGTACTGGGACCAGGGGCTCGCGCGTCTGGTGGTGACCGCGACCGAGGAGGAGGCCACCGACCAGATCATGGACCACGCCGCCGAACTGGCCGAGGGACACGGACTGCTCCTGGCCGCCGGGGACGTGGAGGAGACCACGCATCCGGCCGACCCGGCCGGGGTGCGCGCGGCCGTGGCCACGCTCGCCGCCGACACGGTGGGCATCGCCGGCGCGGTCACCGCGTACGCGCTCCGGCTGCCGCCCTCGCCGCGCCTGGCGACCGCGGTGGTGACGCTGCTGCGGGAGAACCCGCGCTTTCGCGCCCGACTGCGCGCCCGGCTCGGGGACACCGGCATGGACCTCCTGCTGGCCTGTGCGAACGCCGCGGTCCACGGTGCCGGACAGACCCCCACCTCCCTCGTCCTCGACGGCGCCCTACGGGCCTGCCAGGTGGCCGAGACGGTGGCCCGCGCCGCCGCCTTCGACGCGGTGCACGACGAGTTGTGCGCGCCCGGGCGGGTCAGCCTCCCGGCGGACGGCGCTCCCCGCCCGCCGCTGCGGGAGTCCCCGGCCCAGGAGTACGCCGAGCACGCCTCCGCGGGCAGCGTGCTGGGGGCCGCGGCCACCCTGCTGGTCAAGCAGGACGGCGCCGAGGCGGCGGAGGCGGTCCTCGCCGGCTCGCCGAAGGCCGCGCGGTACGGCCCCGCCGCCTTCCACGCCCTGCTGAGCACCGCGCTCGCCCGCACGGGGGTCCTGGTCCGCGACCCCGACCGGCTGCGCCGGCTGGAGATGGCCGGCACGGTCGTCCTGCACTCCAGCGCGCTGTGCACCGACGAGGGCGAGGCCGACCCGTGGGCCGAACCGGTGCTGGACGCGGCCCGCCGGGCCCGCCTGCGCGTGGTGCTCGTGGACGACCCCGCCCTGGAGGACTTCACCGGCCTCGCCGACCAGGTCATCGACGCGCGCCGGCCGCTGGACGACGTGGTGTACCAGGCGCGCGGCGACGCCGGGGCGGTGCTCGCCGTCGCCCGGGTGCGCACGGCCGACGAGCGCGACGTGCTGGCGGGGCTGCGCTGCGCCGACATCGCCCTCGCCCTCACCGACCACGACGGCGCCGTGGTCTGGGGCGCGGACCTTCTCGCCCTGCACGGGCTGCCCGACGTATGGCGGGTGCTGACCGCGATCCCGGCCGCCCGCACGGTCGGCGGGCATGCCCAGACCCTGGCCCGTTCCGGCGCCGCGCTGTCCGGGCTGCTCGTGGCCGTCGGCGAGTCGGGCGGCGGGCGCGGACGCCTCGCCGCGCTGCCGGGGCTGCGGCACGCCCCCGTCGACGCAGCCGCCGTGTCGGCCCTGCTCTCCGGGGGCCGGGCCGCACTCGGCGTGGCGGCGGCCCGGCCCCCGCACCCGCACGCACGCGTGCACTGGCACGAGCTGGATCCCGAGCAGGCCCAGGAGCGGCTGGAGCAGGAGCCGGCCGCCGAGGGCCGCGCGTTCGAGCCGCTGGCCGCCCGCGCGCGAAAGGCCGCCGCCGCTGTCACCGGGCACCCGGTCGCCGCGCCCGTGCGCTGGTCCTACCGGCTCGGGCGGGCCGTACGCGGCGAACTCCACGACCCGCTCACCCCCGTCCTCGCGGTCGGCTCGGCGGCGTCGGCGATCCTCGGCTCGGTCGTGGACGCCCTGCTCGTCGTCGGCGCCCTGGACCTGAACGCCCTGGTCGGCGGCTTCCAGCGGCTGCGCGCCGAACGGGCGCTGTCCGGACTGCTCGCGGAGCAGCAGCAGAAGGCGCGGCTCGTCCCGCCGGAGACCGAGGCACCGGCCGGCGGTACGCGCACCGTCGAGGCGGGCAAGCTGCATCCGGGCGATGTGATCCAGCTGAAGGGCGACGACGTGGTGCCCGCCGACGCCCGGCTGCTGTGGCAGGACGGTCTGGAGGTCGACGAGTCGGCCCTGACCGGCGAGTCCCTGCCGGTGGAGAAACAGACGGATCCGACCCCGCACGCCCCGGTCGCCGACCGGCGCTGCATGGTGTTCGAGGGTACGACCGTGGTGGCGGGCCAGGCCCGTGCCGTGGTGGTCGACATCGGTGAGAACACGGAGGCCGCCCGCGCCGTCCACCTGGCCGCGCGTACGCCTCCGGCCGGCGGCGTACAGGCCCGGCTGCAGGAACTCACCCGCAAGGCACTGCCGTTGACCCTGGCGGGCGGCGCCGCGGTCACGGGTCTGGCGCTGGTGCGCGGCACCGCCATCCGGGAGGCGGTCAGCGGTGGGGTGGCCGTGGCCGTGGCGGCCGTACCGGAGGGGCTGCCGCTGGTGGCCACCGTCGCGCAGCTGGCGGCAGCCAGGCGGCTGAGCCGCGACGGTGTCCTCGTCCGCACCCCGCGCACCCTGGAGGCGCTGGGCCGCATGGACACCTTCTGCTTCGACAAGACCGGCACGCTCACCGAGAACCGGCTGCGCCTGGTGCGCACCTCCGACGCCGACGGCACGGTGCGCCCGGTCGACGACGCCGGGTCCGCGGACACCGTCCGGGCCGCCGTACGCGCCTGCCCGCGCGTCGACGGCGATGCCGAGCAGCCGGTGCACGCGACCGACGAGGCCGTGCTGGCGGCGGCCGGTCCCGACCCGGAGTGGACACAGCTGGCGGACCTGCCCTTCGAGGCGGCCCGCGGATACGCCGCCGCCGTCGGCCGGAGTGGGGACGGCCCGGTGGTGCTCGTGGTCAAGGGGGCCCCGGAGACCGTGCTGCCCGCCTGCGCCGGGCTGCCGGCGCACGCCTCCGAGGCGGCCCAGGCGCTGGCGGGGGACGGCCTCAGGGTGCTGGCGGTGGCCGAACGGCGGCTGGGCGCGGACGAGCAGGAGGCCGATGTCGTCGAACAGCCGCTGCGGGACCTGGAGTTCACCGGGCTGCTCGCCCTGTCCGACGTACCGCGCGAGACCTCCACGGCGCTGGTGGCGGGGCTGCTCGAGGCGGGCGTACGACCGGTCATGCTCACCGGGGACCATCCGCAGACCGCGCGGGCCATCGCGGACGAGCTGGGCTGGCCCGAGGACACCGTCGTGGTCACCGGCGACGAGCTGGCGGCGGCGGACCGGGCGGCCAGAGCCCGGATGCTGCGGGACGCGGGCGTGGTGGCGCGGGTGGCACCCGAGCAGAAGCTCCAGGTCGTGGAGGCGCTGCGGGACGCGGGCCGGGTCGTCGGCATGGTCGGCGACGGCGCCAACGACGCCGCGGCCATCCGCGCCGCCGACATCGGCGTCGGGATCAGCGCGCGCGGTTCGGCCGCCGCGCGCAACGCCGCCGACATCGTCCTCACCGACGACGATCTCACGGTCCTGATCGACGCGGTCGGCGAGGGCCGGGCCCTGTGGCACAGCGTGGCCGACGCCATCGCCATCCTGATCGGCGGCAACGCGGGCGAGGTCGGTTTCGGCATCCTCGGCACGCTGCTGTCCGGCCGGGCGCCGCTGTCCACCCGGCAGATGCTCATGGTGAACCTCTTCACCGATCTGTTCCCGTCGATGGCGGTGGCGGTGACCGAGCGGGAGAACGCGCCGGCGGTGGCCCGCGGCGGCTCGCCGGAGGACGCCTCCGCCGTCCTGGGCGCGCCCCTGCTGCAGCAGATCCGGCACCGGGCACTGACCACCACCGTGGGCGCCGTGGCGGCGTGGATGATCGGCCGCTTCACACCGGGGACCGCGCGCCGCTGCAGCACGATGGCGCTGTGCGGGGTGGTCGGCACACAGCTCGTGCAGACGTGGCTGGACCGGCGCGAGAGCCGCCTGGTGCAGATCACCTGCCTGGGTTCCGCCGCGGCGCTGGTCGCGGCGGTACAGATCCCGGGCGTCAGCCACGCCGTCGGGTGCACCCCGCTCGGCCCGGTTGCCTGGGCCGGCGTCCTGACGGCGATCACCCTGGCCCTGGCGGGCCAGCGGGTACTGCCCCGCCTGGAGGAGACGATCGGCCGCCTGCTGCCGACCTGACCCCGGACGCCCGCGCTCGGACCGGCCGGCCGTGGGGCGCCCGTGGTCGGATCGGCCCGTGGTGGCGGGTGGCTGTCGTTGGATCGGCCGGTGGTGGCGGGTGGCCGTGGTCGGATCGGCCGGTGGTGGCGGGTGGCTGTCGTTGGATCGGCCGGTGGTGGCGGGTGGCCGTGGTCGGACCGACCGGTGGTGGCGGGTGGCCGCGGTCGGACCGGCCGGCGGAAACGAGTGGCCGCGTTGGATCGGCCGGTGGTCGCGGGCGCCCGCGGGCGGACCGGCTGGTGGTCGCGGGCGCCCGCGGGCGGACCGGCTGGTGGTCGCCGGCGCTCGCGCTACCACCGGCCGGTGGTCGCCGGCGGCCGCGTTCCGACCGGCCGGTGGTCGCCGGCGGTCGTGGTCAGGCCGACCGGTGGTACGGGGCCGGTACCCGGATCTCGGCGCCCAGTTCGCGGGCCGCGTGTCGGGCCCAGGACGGGTTGCGCAGCAGCTCGCGGCCCAGCAGGACGGCGTCGGCCTCGCCGTTCGTGACGATCTTCTCGGCCTGCTCGGCCTCGGTGATCAGGCCCACGGCGGCGACGGGCAGCGGGGTCTCGGCCTTCACCCGGGCGGCGAACGGCACCTGGTAGCCGGGCCCGGTCGCAATGGTCACGCCGGAAGCGTTGCCGCCGGTGGAGACGTCGAGCAGGTCGACGCCGTGGGCGTGCAGGTCGCGGGCGAAGCGGACGGTGTCCTCGGTGGTCCAGCCGCCGTCGGGGAGCCAGTCGGTGGCCGAGATGCGGAAGAACACCGGCTTGTCCTCGGGCCACACCTCCCGTACGGCGTCCACGACCTCGAGGGCGAACCGGGTGCGGTTCTCGTAGGAGCCGCCGTAGGCGTCGCTGCGGCGGTTGGAGTGCGGGGACAGGAACTCGTTGATCAGGTAGCCGTGGGCGCCGTGGATCTCGGCGATCTCGAAGCCGGCGGCGAGCGCCCGGCGGGCCGCCGCGGCGAACTGGCTGACGATCTCCTGTATCTGTTCCACCGTCAGCTCGGTCGGCACGGGGTGCTGCTCGTCGAAGGGCACCGCGCTCGGGGCGACCGGCTGCCAGCCGTGCGCCTCCGGTCCGAGCGGAGCGCCGCCCTTCCAGGGCCGGTCGGTGGACGCCTTGCGGCCGCCGTGCGCGAGCTGGATGCCCGGCACCGCGCCCTGGGCGGCGAGGAAGCGGGTGATGCGGCGGAAGGCCTCCACCTGCGTGTCGTTCCACAGGCCGAGGTCGTAGGGGGAGATCCGGCCCTCCGGCGAGACCGCGGTGGCCTCCACGATGATCAGGCCGGTGCCGCCCGTGGCGCGGGCCGCGTAGTGCGCGAAGTGCCAGTCGTGCGGGGCGCCCGCGAGCGGGCCCTCGGGCTCGGCCGAGTACTGGCACATCGGCGGCATCCACACCCGGTTCGGGATGGTCACTCCACGCAGGGTGATGCTCTCGAAGAGCGCGCTCACGTCAGACTCCGTTCGTCACGGGACCATGGAACGGCTCATACGATAATCCTCGTACTACGAGATGTGTCAAACTACGACGTCCCTCGTACAATGGTTTCAGTCGAGGACTTCCGTGACGAAGGGCAGCCGCCGTGACCGAGACCGCCACCGCCGGCCGTGCGCTGCCGCACCCGGAGCGGGAGGAGATCCGCCTGGAGGCCGTGCTGCACGCGCTCTCCGACCCGATGCGGCTGCAGATCGTGCGCGAACTCGCCGCGCGGGAGGTGGAGTTGACCTGCTCGCAGTTCGAACTGCCGGTGACCAAGTCCACCACCACGCACCACTTCCGGGTGCTGCGCGAGAGCGGGGTCGTCCGGCAGGTCTACCGGGGCACGGCGAAGATGAACGGGCTGCGCCGGGACGACCTAGACAGCCTCTTCCCGGGACTGCTGGACAGTCTCCTCGCCGCCGCGGACCGGCAGTCCGTCCGCCTCGGCGACGGCGCCTGAACCCGCCTTCCCCGGAAGGTGGTTGAAGAGCAGGTTGAGTACGATCGCGGACAGGCAGCCCGCGCTGATCCCGCTGTTCATCACGGTCTGGAACCAGTCCGGGAACTTCTCGTAGACCGTCGGCACACCCACCGGCAGCATGCCGATCGCCACCGACACGGCCACCACGGTCAGATTGTGGTTGCCCTTGAAGTCCACCCCGGCCAGCGTCCGCAGCCCGCTCGCCGCGACCGTCCCGAACATGACCAGCCCGGCGCCGCCCAGCACCGGCGCCGGGATCGCCGCGACCACCGCGCCCAGCTTGGGCAGCAGGCCGAGCAGCACCAGGATCCCGCCGGCCGTCGCGACCACCCAGCGGCTGCGCACCCGGGTCATCCCGACCAGGCCCACGTTCTGCGCGTACGCCGTGTACGGGAAGGTGTTGAACACCCCGCCCAGCACCGTCGACAGGCCGTCCGCACGGAGCCCGTCGGCGAGGGAGCGCGGCTCGACCCGCCGCCCGGTCAGCTCGCCCACGGCGATCAGGTCACCCGTCGTCTCGGTCATGGTCACGAGAGCGACTACCAGCATGGACAGGATCGCGGAGGCCTTGAACTGCGGCGCCCCGAAGTGGAACGGCGTGCTGATACCCACCCAGTCGGCGCCGGAGACCCCGCCGAAGTCGGTGAACCCGAACGGCACCGCGACCGCCAGACCCACCGCGATCCCGATCAGTACGGCGATCCGGCCGAGGGCGGCGGGCGCGAACCGCTGCACGGCCAGCACCACCGCCAGCACGAAGGCCGCCAGCGCCAGGTTCTTCGGCTCCCCGAAGTCCTTCGCGCCGGCACCGCCCGCCGCCCAGTTGCCCGCGACCGGCAGCAGTGAGACCCCGATGATCAGGATCACCGTGCCGGTCACCAGTGGCGGGAAGAAGCGCAACAGCCTGCCGAAGACCGGCGCGAGCAGCATGATCGCCAGACCCGCCACGATCACCGAGCCGTAGATCGCGGGCAGTCCGCCGCCCGTCGTCCCGATGAGCACCATCGGCGACACCGCCGCGAACGTACAGCCCTGCATGATCGGCAGCCGGACGCCGAACCGCCAGAAGCCGACGCACTGGATCAGCGTGGCGATCCCGCACACCAGCAGGTCGGCGGTGATCAGATACGCCAGGTCGGCGGGCGACAGCTTCATTGCGCCGCCCACGATCAGCGGCACGGCGACGGCACCCGCGTACATCGCGAGCACATGCTGCAGCCCGAAGGCCGCCAACTGCCGTGCCGGTGGTATCTCGTCGACGGGATGGGCGGCTGCGGTGGTGGCCATGGGGACTCCAACAGTGCGCGAGCGGGAGTGACATCCGAACAGGACGAGACCGTAAGCTTCTTGAACAGTTTGTTGATTTCCGGTCTGTTGCCGCTGTGTGTCATGCCCGCCCGGCCGATGCGGAATCCCTGGCCACCGGGCGGGATCCCTGGCCACCGGGATCCCCGGCCACCGGGCCTATGCCGACCGGGCCGCCGTGAGCAGGGCGTCCCACTCCGCCAGCTTGACCACACCCCGCCCGAGCCGCGCGCCCAGCTCGGCCTCGGCCCGCTCGATCGCCAGCCACCCCGCCCACGGCACGGGTTCGATCCCGGCCGCCCGCAGCGCGGGCACCGGATCCTCGGGCACCTGCCGGCCCAGCAGCGCCGCAGCGTCCGCGAGCAAGGAGGTCGCCGTCTCCTTGGCACAGGGCCGATTGGTGCCGATGACGCCCGTCGGGCCGCGCTTGATCCACCCGGCGACGTACTCGCCGGGGGAGGGGGCACCCTCGCGTACGACACGCCCTGCCACGTTCGGCACCGTGCCGCTCGGCGCGTCGAACGGCAGCCCGTCCAGCGGCACCCCGCGATAGCCCACCGAGCGCAGCACCAACTGGGCCGGCACGTCCACGAACCGGCCCGTGCCCGTCACCCCGTCCCGTCCGTCCGGCGCCGTCCGCTCGAAGCGCACGGCACCCACCCGGCCGGCCTCCGCGAGCAGCTCCACGGGGCGCAGGAAGAACCGCAGGCCGATACGCCGGGCGGCAGCGGCCGAGGACCGGGCGGCCCAGCCGCGCAGCACCTCCAGATTGCGGCGCTGTACGGCGGGCAGGGCGGCGGAGTCGGCCGGATCCAGCGCCAGGTCGGCCGGGTCGACGGTCACTTCGGTGCCGGGCAGCGCACCCAGCTCGCGCAGCTCCTTGGTGGTGAAACGCGCCTGCGAGGGGCCGCGCCGGCCCACCATGTGCACCTCGGTGATCCCGCTCGCCGTCAGCGTGTCCAGCGCCGCCTGCGGAATGTCCGTCGGGCGCAGCTCCGCGTCCCCCCGGACCAGCATCCGCGTGACGTCCACCGCCACATTGCCCACGCCGATGACCACGGCCGACCGCACTCCGCGCAGAAAGCCCGCGTCGGCCGCGTCCGGATGCGCGCTGTACCAGGCCACGAAGTCGGTCGCCGACCAGCTGCCCGGCAACTCCTCGCCCGGGATCGCGAGCCGGCGGTCCGTGGCGGCGCCCACGCAGTACACCACCGCGTGGTACAGCTCCCGCAGCCGCTCGACGGACAGCCCGCCGGGGCCGCCCACCCGGACCCCGCCGAGGAACCGCACCCGCTCGTGCTCCAGCACCGTCCGCAGGCTGCCCTGCAGGGACTTGATCTTCTCGTGGTCCGGGGCGACGCCGTAGCGGACCAGGCCGTACGGGCACGGCAGCCGGTCCAGGACGTCCACGCACACCTCGGGATCCAGCTGAACCAGGTTCTGGGCGGTGTAACACCCGCTCGGTCCCGAACCGACGACGGCGACACGCAGCACAGCGATGCTCCTCGGCCGAAGGAGGTGGTGTGCGGACGGCTCCAGCATGGCACCGACGGACCCGTGACGGCAGGGGCCGGCGGGGTGACTACGAAGCGTGTCCGTTCGTATTGAATGTGATCATGAGGCTACGTTGCGTGTGTGCCAGAAGCATCTTTTCTCCACCTCTCCGACCGGAACGCGGAGGACGGCGCGGTGTCCGTGTGGCCCGCGTGGGAGGTGCGGGAGCACTGCGACACCACCTCCTGGTTCCATGTGCGGCTGGCCTTCCCGGACGGCGCGCGAGTCGACGCCCTGGCCGTCGTGCGCTCGGGTTGCGTGTCCATCGAGGACGTCAGCGCCCAGCCGGCCCTGTCCCTCACCGATCTGACGGTGCTCGCCAGCTGGATCGAGGGGCCGCTGTTCGAGTCGTGCGGGGTGGAGCGGCCGAACGAGGTCGACGGCGACGAGCCCCTGGAGGAGCGGTACGAGCCGGAAGCCGGCGAGGGTGCCGGTGACGGGGAGACCGGCGAGGGGAAGACCCGCGAGGAGAAGGCCTGCGAGGAGGAGGCCGGCGGGACGGCGGCCGGCGACGGGAAGGCCGGCGGGAAGGTGGCTCGCGAGGAGGAGACGGGCCGGGAGGCGGCCGGCGAGGAGAAGGCCGACGGGAAGGCGGCCGGCGAAGAGAGGGCCGGCGGGACTGAGGCCGGCGGTGAGGAAGGCGCGCCCTGTGCGGGTCCGCGGCGCGCCCGGCCGGTCTGGCCGCGCGGCATCGAGGGCCGTCGGCGGGTCGCGCGGGAGTACCGTGCCGCACAGGAGCAGGGAAGTGACCCGGTGCTCGCCGTGATGAGCGCGACCGGACACAGCCGCCGCCGCTCCCTCAAACTGATCGCCCAGGCACGCGACGCCGGGTTCCTGCCCCCTCGTCACGCGCGCCGCGACTGAGGCGAGCTGCCGTCGAGCGGCTCACGCGTCCCTCAGGGACTGCTCGGACGCTCCTCCGTCGCGAAGAACCGGGACAGGTCCTGCTCCCGCGCCTCCCTGCCCTTCTCACTCTCCGGCGGCACCCCGGACTCCCAGTCCAGCCCGTACCGCTGGAACAGCTCGGCCCGCAGCGCGGGAACGGGCATCGGCACCCCCGGCACCAGCGCCGCGTACACCGCGCCCATCAACAGGGCCCGGAGCATCGGGTAGTCGGCGGCGACGTCCTGGGAGCCGCACCGTGAGACGGTGTCGCCGAGCAGTTCCGACAGCCGGCGCTGCTCCGGGCACTGCACGAAGCCCTCCGCCTGCAGCAGCCCCGCCATGTGCTGCCGCATCAGCACCGGCCGGTCGCGGGCCAGACCCAGAATCGCGTCGATGGCCCGGGCGAGGCGCTCCCGGCCGTCCTCGGTGTGCGGTTCCCGCTCCAGTGCCTCCTCCAGCGTGCGGTGCATCAGCCGGTGCACGGCGGACTGCACCAGCTGGCGCTTCCCGGGGAAGTAGTACGACACCAGGCCGCGCGCCGAACCTGCGCGGTCCGCGATGTCACCCAGCGTGGTGGCCTCGAAGCCGTGCTCGTCCACCAGTTCCACGGCGGCCTGCAACAGCCGCTCCCGGGAACGCCGCCGCAACTCTTCATTGACCGAGGCGCTGCGCGGGGACATCCTGAAACTCCTGCGTTGACTGGCTGCCAGCCAACTATACTCACCGCAGTGGGCACCGCCAGCGCGGGCCCTGTCCAGGGCTGCCGTCCGTCTGGGGCGACGCGGGGGATCGTCTCAGGCGGACGGCGCGGCGGCGAGCCCTTTCCCGCGCCCTGCTCGGCCGTGCCCGACCCGTACCTCCCGTTGGTGTCGCAGGCCGGCCGCTCCCTCCCCGGAGTGGTCAGCGGTGCCGAGGCGAGGCGGCGGGTCGCCGTGGAACAGGACCAGCGGACCCTGGGCAGGATCACGGAGATGGTCGAGGGCGAGCGCGGACTCCGCGAGGCGCTGGCCTCGGGCCAGATCGACAGCTCCGTCGAGGAACGGGGGCTGGGACAGCTGGAGAGCGAACTCGACCGGTGCTGGGACCTGTTGCGGCAGCGCCGCGCCAAGGCCGAGTACGGTGAGGATCCGGACGAGGCGCGCGTGCGCCCCGCCGACCAGGTCGAGGGCTACCAGGGCTGACCGCCGCACGGCCGGAGAGCTCTGGGCCTCACCCGACGGACCGCGCAGGGCCCGGGTTCAGCAGGCCGGCAGCGGGCTGGGCCTCAGGGCACCAGGTCCAGTACGGGCAGCAGTGCGTCGGGCCGGTCCGTCACCGGCAGGTGGTCGACGAAGTGCACCCGGCAGCCGAGCGCGGCCGCGCCGCCGTCGGCCTCCTTGCTGTCGCCCACCATCACCCCCTCGCGCGGATCGGCGCCCAGCGCCGCACAGGCGACCGAGAACAGCCGTGGGTCCGGCTTCTGCACGCCGTGCTCGTACGACAGGACGTACGCGTCCACATACCGGTCGAGCCCGTGTTCGCGGAACACCGGGCGCAGATCCCAGCCGATGTTGCTGACCACGCCCACGCCGATCCCGCGCTCGTGCAGCGTGCGCAGCACCTCGGGGGCGTCCGGGTAGGGAGCCCAGGCGGCCGGGGTCTTGTGCCGTTCGTACAGTGCGTCGTGCAGGGCGGGGTCGGGCAACGGCACCCGCCGGGACAGGCCCGTGTAGGCGGCCCGGTGCAGCTCCGCGCTCTCGTCCCGCACCGCCCAGATTCCGGCCAGGTCCGCCGGCAGCTCCACCGGATTCGCGCCGCCCGGCAGCGCACCGGCCGCCTCCAAGGCCCGCGAGGCCGCCTGCAATTCGGGTGGGGACAGGGTGTGCCCGGTCTCGGCAAGCACCGCCCGCAGCCAGGACTCGGTGGACTCGACGCGGAAGAGCGTTCCGGAGAAGTCGAACAACACGGCACTCATACACCGGACCCTATCCGGGCCGGTGTTCGGCGGTGTCGGCGTGACCGGGCCGCGGCCACTCGTACACGATCACGGTCAGGGGCCATCAGCAACGCCCCGAACAGCCGGCCGCCCAGCACGTACGAGGGCCAGTGGACGCCCTGTCACACCAGGGTCACGCTCCCCGCCCACCACCGAGGCCACGGCCGCCGCCACGGCCGTACGCCACCGGACGCGGCCGGCGCCGAAGCGGTGCAGCAGCCACAGCAGCAGGCCGCAGTCCACGGTGACCGCCGGCCACAGCGCCGTCCACCAGGCGGCGTGCCGCCACGCCGGCCCCACCGCGGCGGCCGCGCACACCAGACGCATCGTCGGCGGGTCCCAGACCCACTCGGCCAGCACCCGGAAGGCGTGAGCGGGAGCGTGGTCGTGGACCGTTCGCCGCGTTCCGCGACGAGATGCACCGGCTGGCCGAGCTGGCCGCCGCACCAGGCGTCGGGGCGCTCGCCCTCCAGCACCACCGGCCGGCCGCTCGCCGCTTCCTAGCCCGGCAACAACGTGGCGCGCACGAGGAGTTCGGCCCGCCCGGTACGCCGCAGGACCCGGGCCCGTACGACCTCGCGCACCAGCATCGCCAGGCTCCACAGGCCGCCCGCGACGAGCAGTACGGCGGTGGGTGCCGCCCACGGACCGGCCGTGCCGAGGGTAGGCGTCCACGACCGCGCGCGGAGCCCGGGCGAACAACTGCCCGCGCACCTCCTGCCAGGCGGCCGACGCGCTGAGCGCCATCGACAGCACGCAGCACAGCAGGACGGCACCCACGACGCTCCCCCAGAGGGGGTACCCCCAGCCACACCCAGCGGGCGACGACCGGTTCGCGGTCCGGCCAGTCGGCCCGGGCGATCAGCCGCGGGGCGACGGCGGTCAGGGCGCCGAGCAGCAGCAGGGGCACGGGACCATCATGGTCAGCACCCAATGAGCGCGAGACCGCTCACGGGTACGGTCCGCGCCACCGAAGTGCCGCGGACAACGCACCCGACAGACCCCGCTCACATGGCCAGCAGCATCGCCACCATGCCGATCCCCATCGACAGCCGGCAGGCCCGCGCCAGCTCCAGCCGGTCGCCCCAGCGGACCGGGCCGCCGCCGGCCCCGGCCCCCGCCTCGGCCACCGCGACGGCGGCCGGCACCAGACGGACGCCGGCGAGCAGCACGTATCCCGCGAAGTACAGGAGCAGCAGGCTGGTCAGCAGCGGCACCCCCGAGCCGCCGTGGGCGTGGTGGGCGCCGGGTGGGGCCGCGGCCATGGCCGCCGCCATGTAGACCATCGCGGAGGTGCCCACCAGGTGGTGCAGGTGATGCGGTGCGGTGCGCGCGGACCACAGCGCGCGCAGTGCCGCCGTGCCGAACACGGCCGCGTACACCGGCCATGCCCACCTCGGCGGCGAGAACGCCGCCGCCGGTACGGCCATCACGGCCATGCCGAAGCCCATCAGCGCCTCGCCGCCCGCGGCCCGGCGCTGTTCCTCGACCCGGCTGCGCATCCGCAGCAGGCAGTAGGCCCCGGTCGCCGCGCACAGGGCGACCAGCAGCCACGCTGCCGGTACCGGTCCGTGCACGCGCACCTCCCCGTTCGACGGTCGGTCGAGGGATGCGATGCCCACGCGACGCGGAGCGCACGCGAGCGCAAGGGTGTACACGGGGAGCATTCGACGGAGCACGACAGGTGACCGCGCCCTCGGGGACCGCCGCATCCAAGGGAATTTTATGAGTAAAACACATGTTAAATTGATGCCATGAGCAGTGCGACCCTCCACCGACTTCCCCTCGCAGGAGCGCTCCGCCTCGGGCGGCCCTCCGACATCTGGTTCAAGCCCGCGCTGAGCGTGGTCGCCGCGGTCGCACCGTCCAACCTGGTCCTGCTGGCGCTCGGCCGCCTCGACCTCGCGATGTACACGATGGCCGGATCGCTGTGCGCGCTCTACGGCCACAACCGGCCCTACGCCGCCCGTGCCCGCGTGCTGGCCTGGGTGGTGCTCGGCATGGTCGGCGGCCTCGCGGTCTCCCTGCTCGCCGCGTCGCTCACGAGCGACGCCGTCGTCCTCGTCACCGTCGGCGCCGTGATGGCGGCCGTCCAGAAGGCCGTGAGCGACGCCACCCGGCTCGGGCCGCCCGGGAACGTGGTCCTGACCTTCATCGGCTCCGCCTCGCTGTTCGCGCCGCAGACCCTCGGCCAGGTGCCCGGACACGTCGGGCTGGCGCTGGCGGCCGGCGCCTGGGCCTGGCTGGTCGGCATGGCCCCCGGGCTGCTCCGCCCGCACGGCCCCGAGCGCCGCGCCACCGCCCAGGCCCTGAACGCGGCCGCCGCCTACGCCCACACCCGCGGCACCGCCGACGGGCACACCCGGGGCCGTGCCGCGAGCGCCGCCGCGATCCAGGCCGCCTGGCAGTCGCTGCTCGCCGCCGGCCCCCGCCCCGACCGCACCCGGCGCGCCCTCGAACGGCTCCTCGTCCGCGCCGAGGTCGCCCTCGCCGCCCCCGCCGACACCGACCCCGCACGGCTGCGCGCCTGGGCCCGCGAGCTGCGCGGCACCGGACCGGTACCGCGCGTCGAGTCCCCGCGCGAGTCCGCCGACGAACTGCTCGGCATCGAAACCGAACTCGCCCTGCCCCGCCGGCCGTTGCGGAAACGCCTGGCCCCTCTCGCCCCGATCGCCGCGCGCACCGCGATCGGCTGCGCCCTCGCCGGTTACGCCTCCCTCGCACTCGGGGTGGGCCGTCCCTACTGGGCGCTGGTCACCGCGGCCTCCCTCTACCAGGCGAACGTCACCCTCACCTGGAGCCGGGGCGTCCAGCGGGTCGTCGGCAACGTGCTCGGCGTCCTCGTGTTCGCCCTCGTCGCCCCGCTCGCTCATCTCCACCCGGTCGCACTGGTGCTGTGCTGCCTCGCCTTCAACTTCGGCGCCGAGGCGCTGATCGCCCGCAACTACTGGCTCGGCACCGTCTGCGTCACCCCGATGGCCCTGCTCATCACCGAGTTCGCCCGGGCCCAGAACCCGGCCGAGCTGATCACCGAGCGGGTCGCGGACACCCTCGTCGGCGCGCTGGTGGGCTTCGCCGCGGCCGTCGTCGTCACCAACCGGCGTGCGGGCGACCGTCTCGAACACGCCCTGACCACGGCGGAACGCGCCCGCGAGAACGCCGTCCGGCTGCTGGCCGAGCCGCACCCGGCACCCCACGCCCTGGAATCGGCCCGCCGCAGCCTCGCCGCCGCCCTCGCCGACCTGCGCGCCACGGCCGACGCCGCGTCCGGCGAGTGGTGGCAGCGCGCCCTTCCCGAGGAGCGGGTCGTGCGCGCCGAGCAGTCCGGACACCGTACGCTCGCAGCGACGGTACGACGCCCGGGGTTGGTACCGCGGAACCAGGACCAGGACCAGGACCAGGATCCGGTCCGGCACCGGCAGCAGGACCAGGACCGGACCCCGGGCAGAACGACGGAGGACATACGGCCATGACGGCGACGAACGGCGGACACAAGCCGGCGGACGACACCGCCGGCACGGGCCACGCCGACGACCACCGGGCCGGCCACACCGGCAGACCGGCGAGCGGGACCAGGACCGGGACCGCTCCCGACCTTGCCCCCGCCGCCGACCGTGACACCGTCGCCGTCGTCGTGCGGCAGTGGCGGGCCGTTCATCCCGAGTTGGACACCGGGCCCATGGAGGTCATCGGCCGGATCAACCGGTGTGCCGCGCTGCTCCAGCAGGCCGAGGACGCGCCGCTGCGCCGGGCCGGGCTCAGCCGTCCCGAGTTCGACCTGCTGGGCGCGCTGCGCCGCACCGGCCACGAGCTGACCCCTGGGGAACTGGTTCGCGAGACCTTCTCCTCCGGGGCCGCCGTGACCAAGCGGCTCAAGCAGCTGACCGAACGCGGACTGGTCGAGCGGCGGGGCGACGCCCGTGACCGCCGCGTCGCCCACGTCCGCCTCACCGATGCGGGACGCGACCTGGTCGACGGCATCCTTCCGGAGCAACTCGCCTACGAGAACTCCGTGTTGAGTGTGATGGCCCCCGAGGGGCAGGGTGAACTCGCCGGTCTGCTGGCCGAGTTGCTCGGCCGCCTGGAGGGCCGGACGGGGGCGGTACGGGCGTAGGTTCCAGGGCCGGACGCCAGGAGTTGAACCGTACGCGAAGTCAAGTGCACGCCGGCGCAGCGCCTCAGCCCTCCTCGCCGGCACGGTGCACTCCGAACACCGCGCCCTGCGGATCCCCCAGCACCGCGATGCGCGGGCCGTCGGGGACCGACACGGGTGCCAGGAGGACGACCCCGCCCGCCCGCTGTGCGACCTCGGCCGTCGCGTCCACGTCGGCCACCGCGAAGTACGGCAGCCAGTGCGGCGGCACCTTGGGCGGGAACCGGTCCCCCATGTCGGCCATGCCGCCGAAGTCGTCGCCGTCGATGCCCCACTGCGTGTACCGCTCCGAGGCGTTGACACTCCAGCCGAACACCGTGGTGTAGAAGTCCCGGGCCCGCTCGGTGTCCCGGGTCGCCAGCTCCACCCAGCCGAGGGTGCCGGGCGCGTTGAACAGCCCGGCGCCGGGGAAGGCCCGTGCCTGCCACAGCTGGAACGCCGCGCCGGTCGGGTCGAGGGCCACCGCGAACCGGCCCACGTCGAACACGTCCATCGGGCCGAGGACCACGGTCCCGCCGGCCTCCGCCACGCGCCGTACCGCCTCGTCCGCGTCGGTCACCAAGAAGGAGACGCTCCACGCCACCGGCTGGGAGTCCTGGTACAGCGGGGTGAGCGCAGCGACCGCCGCGTCCCCCAGGTGCGCCACCGTGTACCCGCCCGCCTCCTGCCGCGGGTCGGTCTCCGGCCGCCAGCCGAACAACTCGGTGTAGAACCGCTTGGCCCCCTCCAGATCGCTGGTCCCGAGCTCGGTCCAGCACGGTCCGCCGGTCACCGGCTTGTCGAACTTCATGAGGATTCCTTCCGGCCGGGTCGGGCCTGCCGCGCCGCACAGGGCGCTCCTCCGGCACGCTAACCCGGGCTTTCCGACCCGGCCATCCGGGACGGTCCCCGAGGGCGTGGGAATCGCCGTCGACGACAGAGGAGATCGCCGCGTACCACGGACGCGACGAGGAGGACGCCCGGCTGCGCACCGGCGCCGGACGGCTGGAGTTCTGGCGCACGCAGGACGTCCTGCGCAGGCTCCTGCCGCCTGCTCCCGCGCGCATCCTCGACGTGGGCGGCGGCAGCGGCATCCACGCGGAGTGGCCCGCCGCAGACGGCCACGACGCGGAGCTCGTCGACCCGGTACCCCTGCATGCCGAGCGGGCGGCCCGGCAAGCCGGCGCCCGGGCACGCCACGGCGACGCCCGTGCCCTGGACGCGCCGGACGCCTTCGTGGACGTCGCGCCGCTCCTCGGCCCGCTCCACCACCCGCCCGAGCGCCCGGACCGGCTGCGGGCGCTCGTCGAGGCGTGCCGGGTGGTGCGGCCGGGAGGTCTCGTGGCCGCGGCCACGATCAACCGGTACGCACCGCTGCACGACGTCCTGAGCACCGGGCTCTGCTTCGACGCCGAGCACCGGCCGCAGATCCAGGCCGCCGTCGGCGACGGCCGGATGCGGTCGAGGGGTGGACCGAAGCCCTGTTCACCACGGCCTACGTCCACGAGCCCGCCGACGTGCCCGCCGAGTTGGCGGACGCCGGCCTGACCCCGCACGCCCAGTACGGCCTCGGGGGCGCCGCCTGGCTGATGGGCGACGTCGCCGCCCGGTTCGAGGATCCGGAGCGCCGGGTGCTCGTCCTGGCGGCGACGCGGCGGACCGAGTCCGTGCCCTCACTGCCGGGCATCAGCACTCATGTGCTCACCGCCGGCACCCGCCCCGAGCGCACGTGCGGACGCTAGATGCCCGGCCGGTAGCGCATCGGGTGGTCCTCCGGGACCTCCACCAGGGCGATGCGGATGCCGTCCGGGTCGGCGACCCACATCTCGATCAGGCCCCACGGCTCCTTCACGGGCGGCCGGACGATGTCGACGCCCTTGGCCGTCAGCTCCTCTTGCGCGGCCGTCACGTCCGCGACCTGCAACCACAGCCGCACCGCGGGCGACGGCGGTGCCGCGGACCTCCCCGAGACCTCCAGGAAGCCGCCGCCGAGGAAGTAGACCGTGCCACGCTCGGGCCCCGTACCGAACTCGCGGTAGACGGCCAGCCCCAGCCGCTCGCCGTAGAAGGTCCGGGAGCGCTCGGGGTCCGTGGGGGTGAGCAGGGTCCGGCTGCTGAGTACGTGCACCATGCAGGCGGAGCCTAGTGGCAGGGTTACCCTCGACCCTGGCTCAGCCACGCCCGAGATCGGAGACCGTTCCATGGAAAACCCCGCCGCCGGCCTCACCTTCCGCGACGCCGCCGACGCCGACGTCGACGCGCTGGTCGCGCTGATCGAGTCGGCCTACCGCGGGGACTCCAGCCGGGCCGGGTGGACCACGGAGGCGGACATCCTGGAGGGACGGCGGACGGATCCCGAGGGAGTGCTGGAGGTGATCAAGTCGCCCGAGAGCAGGCTGCTGGCCGTGGAACAGGGCGGCCGGATCATCGCCTGCTGCCAGCTGGAACACCGTGGTGACCACGCCTACTTCGGCATGTTCGCGGTCAGCCCCACCCTGCAGGGCGCGGGCCTCGGCAAGATGGTCATGGCGGAGGCCGAGCGCCAGGTGCGCGAGGCCTGGGGAGTCACCGAGATGCACATGACGGTGATCGCCGTACGAGACGACCTGATCGCCTGGTACGAGCGCCGGGGCTACCGCCGTACGGGAAAGATGTCGCCCTTCCCGTACGGCGACGAGCGCTTCGGCATCCCGCAGCGCGACGACCTGCAGTTCGAGCTGCTGGTGAAGAAGCTCGGGTGACCGTCAGGCCGTGAAGCGCCCCGTGCGCTTGATCTGCGGGAAGTCGGTCGTCGCGCCGTCCAGTTCCAGTGCGCGGACCAGCCGCAGATGATCCTGGGTGTTGACGACCCAGCCGATGATCCGCAGCCCGGACTTGCGCGCGTGCTCGACGATCTCCAGGGTGAGCCGGCGGATGTCGAGGCAGACGGTCGCCGCGCCCACGGCGACCGCGCGCTCCACGATGTCCGTGCCGTAGTTGCCCCCGATCAGCGCCGTGCGCACGCCCGGCACCAGCCGCGCGATCTCGGCGACCGCGTCGTCGTGGAACGAGGACACCTCCACCCGCCCGACCAGGTCGCGCTCGTGCATCACCGCTGCCAGGGCCCGGGCGGCCGCCACATCCTTGATCTCGGCCTGGAGCGGCGTGCGCACCGCGTCCAGGACCTCCTCGAACACCGGCACCCGCTCCCCGCGGCCCGCGTCCAGGGAGCGCAGCTCGGCGAGGGTCTTGTCGGCGATCGGCCCGGTGCCGTCGGTCGTGCGGTCCACCTCGGCGTCGTGCATGACGACCAGGGCGCCGTCCTTGCTCAGGTGCAGATCGAGTTCGATCAGATCGAGGCCGGCGTCCTGCGCGGCGACGAAGGAACGAAGGGTGTTCTCGGGCTCGACACCCATGACCCCGCGGTGACCGATGGTAAGGAAGTTCAAGGTTCGACTCCGTTCCGTCGACGGCGGCTCGGCGCGCGCGGAACGGGCGGACGCCGTCGTCCGCGCGGGCAGAGTCGCAGCCTAACGGCCAGGCCGCGCGATGAACCCGCACGTGCGTGAGGCATCCGGGTGCGCGGCGGGTCGCCGACTGGCCGGTATCCGACCCGGCGTCACCCTCTCGTGGGCGAGTCCCCGTGCCGTTGACGACTCTGCGGCACACCGCGGATGCCCGATGCCCTCGGCGGAAGTGAGCGCCGTCACGGTTTACGGCAGGAAAAATGTCGGTGACCAAGCCGATGGGCAGAAAAATTTCCCGAGCTGCCTCTTGATGGCTGAAACGGGGTATGCATACGGTGTCCCTAGGTGAGCTTCTCCCGTGGAGGATGGGACATGACGGAAATTCTTGTGCAGGCGGGTGCGGAGGGACAGGTTTCTTCGCTGACCAGGGTGGTTGAGCACCCGGCCTGGCCCGTGCTCAAGGATGCCGTGGAGCAGATCCGGCCATGGCAGTCCAAGGACGGATCGATCGACTTCGAGGCCGAGGGTGCCCCGGGCAGGGCGGACGCCGAGGCCGCCGTACGGCGTGTCGTGGACGCGGTCGAAGCGCTGTCCCCGCTGCTCCCGCACGACGAGGCCTACCACCAGGCCCTGGTGAAGGATTTGCACCGCTGGGCCGAGGGCG
The DNA here is from genome assembly GCF_053611725.1 of Streptomyces sp. NPDC054783. Taxonomy (NCBI): domain Bacteria; kingdom Bacillati; phylum Actinomycetota; class Actinomycetes; order Kitasatosporales; family Streptomycetaceae; genus Streptomyces; species Streptomyces sp. NPDC054783. The sequence continues at coordinate 75,570 of NZ_JBSHAY010000011.1, forward strand.
GCTTCGAAGTGCCGGACTTCCTGGACTCCCTGCTCGCATTCCAGCCCGCCGCACAGCGCGCGGACGACCTGCAGCACCTGGTCGTCTTCCCGATGTACACGCAGAACGGCAACCCGGACCGCAACCTGGAGGCGGTCGTGCTGCGCATGGTCTGGCCGGACTGGCTGGCCGAGCTGGAGCGCACCCGCTACGACAACCCGCTCTTCTGTGGCATCACGTTCGAGGACTTCACGTCCGGCTACGACACGAACTCGGCCGTCCTCTTCCCGGAGACCATCGCCGTCCGCGAGGCGCCGGAACGTTTCTCTTGGGGTGGCATCTTCTGCGACCGCGAGGCCGCGCGTTTCCGCCGGGTCACCGAGGCCGCCGTCGACATCCTGGGTCTTCAGCTGCCCGAGGACACCGCCGCGATGGTCCACGACCAGAAGCGCTGCGAAGAGGCCTTCGTGCTGTGGGACATGGTCCACGACCGCACCCACAGCCACGGCGACCTGCCGTTCGACCCGTTCATGATCAAGCAGCGCCAGCCGTTCTGGATGTACGGCCTTGAGGAGCTGCGCTGCGACCTCACCGCCTTCAAGGAGGCCGTGAAGCTCCAGGCGGACGGCGTCCCGCAGGCCCGTGACGTGCAGTACGCGGTGCTCTTCGACCGCATGTTCCGCTTCCCGGTCACCGGCGACCGCAACCGCAACTACGACGGCCTCGGCGGCCAGCTGCTCTTCGCCTACCTGCACAAGCACGACGTCCTCCGCTGGACCGACAACAAGCTCTCCATCGACTGGGAGCGCGCCCCGCAGGTCACCAACCAGCTGTGCGCCGAGATCGAGAAGCTGTACAAGGACGGCATCGACCGCCCGAAGCTGGTGCACTGGTTCGCCGGATACGAGCTGGTCGCCACCTACCTCGCCCCGCACCCCGGCTCCAAGTGGGCCCAGGGCCCGGAGGCGCTGGACCTGACCCAGCCGCCGCGCAAGCTCGTGGACGACGTGCTTCCGGACGAGTTTCCGCTGAGCATGTTCTTTGAGGCCCTGTCCAAGAAGCTGAAGAATGTGATCGCCTCCACCAAGGGCATCACGGCGGACGGCGCCGAGCGGATCGCCGCGTGAGCGACCGCGTCAACGAGAACACTGCTTCAGAGGGGAAGAACGTGGCGAACAACGGGTCTCTCAGCGGTGCGGTGATCGCGGTGGCCGGTGCGGGCGGACCCGCCGGGCACGCGGCGCTGGTCCGGCTCGCCGAGGCCGGCGCGGTCGTCGTCGGAGCCGACAACAATCCCGAGCGCCTGGCGGAGTCCGTGGACGCGGCCCGCTACGCGCGCGGCGGCGCCACGGTCACCGGCGAGACGGTCGACCTGCTCGACCTGGCCTCGACCCGGGCCTGGGCCGACCGCATCGAGAAGGAGCACGGCCGGATCGACGGTCTGGTCCACCTGGTCGGCGGCTGGCGCGGCAGCGCGACCTTCGAGGAGACGAGCCTCGCGGACTGGGACCTGCTGGAGAAGTTGCTGATCCGCACCGTGCAGCACACCTCCCTGGCCTTCTACGACGGCCTGCAGCGCAGCGACCGCGGCCGCTACCTGCTGATCAGCGCCGCCGGCGCGTCGAAGCCCACCGCGGGCAACGCGGCGTACTCCGCGTCCAAGGCCGCGGCCGAGGCGTGGACCCTGGCCATGGCCGACGGCTTCCGCAAGGCCGGGGGCGAGGCCGGACCGCGCGCGGCGGCTACGATCCTGGTGGTGAAGGCGCTGGTGCACGACGCGATGCGCGCCGAACGCCCCAACGCGAAGTTCGCGGGCTTCACGGACGTCAAGGACCTCGCCGAGGCCATCGAGGGCGTCTGGGGCAAGCCCGCCGCGGAAGTGAACGGAAACCGTCTGTGGCTGACCGAGAAGCCGTGAACCCTCCCAAGACCGACGCGCGTCGCCATCACGACCCCGCGGTCCGCGGTTTCGCCAGTGACAACTACGCCGGGGCCCATCCGGAGGTGCTGGCCGCCCTGGCCCTCGCCAACGGCGGCCACCAGGTGGCGTACGGCGAGGATGAGTACACCGAGAACCTCCAGCGGATCATCCGCAGCCACTTCGGGGCCACCGCGGAGGCCTTCCCGGTCTTCAACGGCACCGGCGCGAACGTGGTCGCGCTCCAGGCGGTCACCGACCGCTGGGGCGCGGTGATCTGCGCCGAGAGCGCCCACATCAACGTGGACGAGGGCGGCGCGCCCGAGCGGATGGGCGGCCTGAAGCTGCTCACCGTGCCCACGCCGGACGGCAAGCTCACGCCCGAGCTGATCGACCGGCAGGCCTGGGGCTGGGAGGACGAGCACCGCGCGATGCCGCAGGTCGTCTCGATCACCCAGAGCACGGAGCTCGGCACCCTCTACACGCCGGACGAGATCCGCGCGATCTGCGAGCACGCCCATGCGCACGGCATGAAGGTGCACCTGGACGGCTCCCGGATAGCCAACGCGGCCGCCTCGCTGAACGTGCCCCTGCGGACGTTCACCAACGCGGTCGGCGTCGACATCCTCTCGCTGGGCGGGACCAAGAACGGCGCCGTCTTCGGCGAGGCGGTCGTGGTCCTCAACCAGGACGCGGTGCGGAAGATGAAGCACCTGCGGAAGCTGTCGATGCAGCTGGCCTCCAAGATGCGCTTCGTGTCGGTGCAGCTGGAGGCGCTGCTGGCGAAGGACCTGTGGCTGCGCAACGCCCGGCACGCCAACGAGATGGCCCAGCGGCTCGCCGAGGGCGTGCGCGCGGTGCACGGCGTGGAGATCCTCTACCCGGTGCAGGCCAACGGCGTCTTCGCCAAGCTCCCGAACGACGTGTCCGAGCGTCTGCAGAAGCGCTTCCGCTTCTACTTCTGGGACGAGGCCGCCGGAGTGGTGCGCTGGATGTGCTCCTTCGACACCACCGAGGAGGACGTGGACACCTTCGTGGCCGCGCTCAAGGAGGAGATGGCACGCTAGCCGTCTGTGCCTATGCATAGGTATGCGGTCGCTCGAAAAGTCATTGACTGACGAGTGATCGCATTCCTATGCTCTGCGAGCATGGAGCTGATCCAGAACACGCCTGATCTGTCCGCTTACTTGGCTGCGGACGAGGTCGTCGACCATCACCATCCCGTGGTCCGGGAGACGGCCGCAAGGCTGGCCGCCGGGGCCGCCGACTCGTATGCCTATGCGCGGGCCGCCTATGAATTCGTCCGGGACACCATCCCGCACTCCCAGGACTCCGGCGACCCGCGCGTCACCTGGCGCGCCTCGGACGTGCTCGCTCTGGGCACCGGCATCTGCTACGCCAAAGCCCACGCCCTGGCCGCCCTGCTGCGCGCCGAGGACATCCCGACGGCCCTCTGCTATCAGCGGCTGACCGACGACCAGGGCGGCCACGCCGTGCACGGACTGGTCGCCGTCCGCTTCCACGGCGCCTGGCACCGGCAGGACCCGCGCGGCAACAAACCCGGCGTGGACGCCCAATTCTCCCTGGACGGAGAGCGGCTGGCCTGGATCCCCGACCCCGCGGCCGGTGAGCTGGACCATCCGGTCCTATACGCCGAACCGCACCCGGTCGTCCTCGACGCCCTGAAGGCGGCCCCGGACCGGCCGTACCTGCGGAAGACGCTGCCCGACGCACTCTGAGGGCAGGGGCCCCCGACGCCGTCGCGATCGCACCGCTGATCCCCCCGCCATGAGCAACGGGGGAGCAGCACAAGGCGACATCAACGGCACGGAGCACGGTTCGGCGGACGGGCAGGGCGGCGCCGGCGCCGGTGGCCGGTTCGCTCGGCGGCGCAAGCACAAGGTGCTCGCCTCGGCCGTGGCGGCGGCCCTCGTCGCGGGCGCCGTCGCGGTGCCGCTCGCGCTCGGTGCGTGGGACGACTCGTGCAAGGAGCTGCCCGCCGCCACACGCGCGTTGGCGAAGGACCCGGCGGCGGCGCCCCACGCCCTCGACCCCCGGGACGACATGTCCCGCTACGCGCAGCCGGTGCCCGCCGCCTCGGTGACCGGGACCGGCTCCTGCCCCTTGTCGGGATCCTGCGGCGCCGCGTCGCCCTTCGGCACCGCCAGCGGCTTGGCGCCGCAACCCAGGTGCCATGAGGCGGAGTTGACGAGGGGTACGACCGTCTCGTACACGGCGTGGCTCGTGCGGGCGGTGGCGTAGCCGATGTCGGCGCTCACCAGCATCCTGCGCGGTCTGGCCGCCGCGTCCTCGCCGAGACCCGGACAGCGCAGCAGGAACTGGAGGTCGCCGAACTTGTCGACGTGACCGGGCAGATCCTGCGGCATGGGGCGCATGGGCGAGAAGCCCTGCTCCGGGAAGTCGAAGAAGAACTGGCCGTCCTGGTCGTCCCGCCCGGTGTGGGCGGTCATCCGCACCACCGGCGTGGAGTCGCCGTGTCCCTCGAAGCTCAGGCTGCACCCGTAGTCGCCCAGCCGGGGACGCGCCGACGCGTCGGCCTTGGTGAAGTGGCCGCCACCGGCCGCGGGTTGGCGCAGCGGTCCGGAGGGGAGCGCGCCGTCGCAGGCGGTGCGCACCAGTCACCAGTCCTTCGCGCAGGGCGCGCAGATCCAGCCGGCCAGAGCCAGCACGGCCGCAGCCGCGAACGTGACCTTCCCCCAACGCCGCATCGTCGAGCCCCCGTACAGCGGTCGGCACACGAGAGCCTCCCGGCTCCGCCGTCACGATCGCGAACCCTGTCGACAAGCGCCGCCACCGCTGACTGCCGGGTACCCGTACGAACGACGGCTCTGCAGTTCCCCAGGGGCGCGGGGGTGTGCCGGTTATGCGGCTCCGCAGCGCGGACGCGCCCAGCCTCCACCGGTGCGCAGCCGAACGATCCCCCTGACTCCCCCCAAGCCCCACCCGGGCAAGGTACCGCGGGTCATCGCACCGCAGGTCACCGCGCGTCGGCCGCCCGCAACTGCTCCACCGTCGGTGCCGTACCACCCAGGTGCGCGGGCAGCCACCAGGAGTCCTCGGCGCCCTTGGGGCGGCCCGGGTAGGCGCGCTGGGCGGCGTCCAGCAGTTCCTGGACGCGCTCGCGCAGCCGGCGGGTTATGGCGCCGGCGTACTGGTCGCGGGGAGCCTCGACCGCCTCGCCGACCCGGATGGTGACGGGCAGGTGGCTGCGCTTGAAGTTGCGGGGGTGGCCCTTCGTCCACAGCCGCTGGGTGCCCCACACCGCCATCGGGACCAGCGGAACGCCGGCGTCCTGGGCGAGCCGGGCCGCACCGGACTTGAAGCTCTTCAGCGTGAACGACTGGGAGATGGTGGCCTCCGGGAAGACCCCCACGACCTCACCCGAGCGCAGCGAGTCCAGCGCGTGCGCGTAGGCCGCCTCGCCCTGGTTGCGGTCCACCGGGATGTGCTTCATGCCGCGCATCAGCGGACCGGAGATCCGGTGACGGAAGACGGACTCCTTCGCCATGAAGCGCACCAGACGCTTCTGCGGCAGGGCCGCCAGACCGTTGAAGATGAAGTCCAGGTAGCTGATGTGATTGCTCACCAGCACGGCGCCGCCCGAGCGCGGGATGTTCTCCGACCCCTGGCAGTCGATCTTCAGGTCCCAGACCTTGAACATCGTCTTGGCGAATCCGACGACGGGACGGTAGACCAGTTCTGCCATGGGCGGGACAGACCCTTTCTGCTCTGCTCGGGAAAGGGGGCTCCCGGCGGGAAAGTTACGCAGCCGTAGGTTTACGGCGTCTCGCAGATCGTGCCCGAAGAACGGACGGGTAGCCAGCCCTGGTGCCCGGTGGCGGCGAGATTCTCGTCACGTCGGCCTACATCCCACCTCGGATCTTTAAAATCCCTTTACTCCGCCCGTACGATGGCCCTCTTCAGGAGCAGGAACATCTCGCAGCCCAGGCAGTAGCCGAACGCCGCGTTCAGGAACGCGGCGGCGAGGGCCGCGCCGGTCGCGGCGAGGCCGAGCCACTGCGGCCCCACGGTGAACCCGACGAGACCGAGCCCCGCGAACACCAGGCCCACGGCCTGTGCGAACCGCGGCGGTTCCGGCGCCTCGAACTCCTTCGGCGGCCCGAGCCGGGGCCGTACGGCCGTGCGGAACGCCCAGCCGTACGGTGAGCGCTGCGCACCCGCGGCCGCTCCCAGCGCGAACGCCAGCGTCTGCCAGCCCAGTACCCAGGCGTTCTCCAGGCTGAGTCCCGCCGCCAGAACGGCCGTCGTCACGGCCGCCCCGAAGCGCGGCCCCCTCACGTCGATGTCCATGAATCCAGCATTCCGCAACGGAAACTCGCGCGGGAGGCGGGAATCTTTGCAGTCTCGTGAATGCTTGGGCGGATGATGACCGGACTGATGGTGTGCGTCGCGGTGCTCGTCGTGGCGAGCGCCGCCGGAGTGCTGCACAAGCGGCGGAGCGGGGGAGTACGGGTGCGCGGGCGGGACGAGGGCAAGCGGCTGGGAGCCGCAGAGCTGGGCGGCGACCTCGGCGAGCGCGCCACGCTGGTCCAGTTCTCCAGCGCCTTCTGCGCGCCCTGCCGGGCCACCCGCCGGGTCCTCGGCGAGGTCGCCGCAATGGTCCCCGGCGTGGCCCACGTCGAGATCGACGCCGAGGCCCGCCTGGACCTCGTACGCCGACTCGGGATTCTCAAGACGCCCACCGTGCTGGTGCTCGACGCCGAAGGGCGTGTCGTACGGCGTGCCACGGGGCAGCCCCGCAAGGCCGACGTCATCGCGGCACTGGGCGAGGCCGTGTGAGGGGGCCTCAGGAGACGGGGCGGTGTCTTCCGCATCCCGGACCGTGCTTGACTGGGCGCACCAACTATCGTCAGCCTGACCGTATGCCGACCGAACTCCTTCTCCACGGGCGGGTCCACGTCGACCTCTCCCACACCGCGAGCGCCATCTGTCCGGGCTGTTGAGACCCGACGGCCCAGCTCGCGACCTCCAGCAGAAGGACAACTCCATGACGGCCTCGCCCGACCTCGGCACTGTTCAGCTCGCCTCTCCCGACCTGTTGCGCTCCGCCTTCCGCCGGCACGCCGCCGGTGTGGCGGTGATCACCGCGCGCGGCGCCTCCGGCCCGGTCGGCTTCACCGCCACCTCGCTCACCTCGGTCTCCGCCGAGCCCCCGCTCGTCTCCTTCGGCATCGGCACGGGCGCCTCCAGCTGGCCGGCGATAGCCGAGACGGACCACGTCGGCGTCCACATACTCGGCGAGCACCAGAGCGAGCTGGCCGCCACCTTCGCGCGCAGCGGCGCCGACCGCTTCGGCGCGCCGACGGCCTGGCGCGAGGGCCCGGAAGGCGTACCGGTGCTCGACGACGTGCTCGCCTGGCTGGTCTGCCGGATCGTCGGCCGCGTCGCGGCCGGTGATCACCGGATCGTGCTCGCCGAGGTCGTCCTGGGCGACCCCACGGGCGCCGGCCGCCCCCTTCTCTACCACCAGGGCCGCTTCAACGGCCTGCGGGATTGATCACGCAGGCCTCTCCTGCGAAGTCGTCGAGTTCCGGTTACGCTGCGTTGCGAAGGTCACAGTTCAAAGCGCTTGCTTAGCGGGCAGGAACTGGGTGTACTGACGAGTAATATTTCGGTCGGAGCGCGCGGACGCCCCGACCGGGATCGGCCGCTTGAGGCGCCTATGCTGCCTGCAAGAGGCAGCCCGGAAATGACGATGCAGTAGGAGAGCCGGCGTGAGCTTGAGGATCGTTGTCACTGTGAAGTACGTGCCCGACGCCACTGGCGACCGGCACTTCGCCGATGACCTGACCGTCGACCGCGACGACGTCGACGGTCTGCTCTCCGAGCTGGACGAGTACGCGGTCGAGCAGGCTCTTCAGATCGCGGAGAACGCGGACGACGCCGAGGTCACCGTCCTGACCATCGGCCCCGAGGACGCCAAGGACGCGCTCCGCAAGGCCCTGTCCATGGGTGCCGACAAGGCCATCCACGTCGAGGACGACGACCTGCACGGCACCGACGCCATCGGCACCTCCCTGGTCCTGGCCAAAGCGATCGAGAAGGCCGGCTTCGACCTGGTCGTCTCCGGCATGGCCTCCACCGACGGCACCATGGGCGTCGTCCCCGCGCTGGTCGCCGAGCGCCTGGGCGTCCCGCAGGTCACCCTGCTCTCCGAGGTCTCCGTCGAGGACGGCACGGTCAAGGGCCGTCGCGACGGCGACGCCGCGTCCGAGCAACTGGAGGCCTCGCTCCCGGCCGTCATCTCCGTGACCGACCAGTCGGGCGAGGCGCGCTACCCGTCCTTCAAGGGCATCATGGCGGCCAAGAAGAAGCCGGTGGAGTCCTGGGACCTGTCCGACCTGGACATCGAGGCCGAGGAGGTCGGCCTGGACGGCGCGTTCACCAAGGTCGAGGCCGCGAACGAGCGCCCGGCCCGTACGGCCGGCACCATCGTCAAGGACGAGGGCGAGGGCGGCAAGCAGCTCGCTGAGTTCCTCGCGAGCCAGAAGTTCATCTAAGGGCTCGCCCCCGCTGACCGCCCCTCAACTTCGTTACGCAGGAGAGCAATCCCATGGCTGAAGTCCTCGTCTACGTCGACCACGTGGACGGTGCCGTCCGCAAGCCCACCCTGGAGCTGCTGACCCTGGCCCGCCGCATCGGCGAGCCCGTCGCCGTCGCGCTGGGCAACGGCGCCGCCGACACCGCCGCCACGCTCGCCGAGCACGGCGCGGTCAAGGTCCTCACCCACGACGCCTCCGAGTACGGCGAGTACCTGGTGGTGCCGAAGGTGGACGCCCTGCAGGCCGCCTACGAGGCCGTCTCCCCGGCCGCCGTGCTGGTCCCCTCCTCCGCCGAGGGCAAGGAGATCGCCGCCCGCCTGGCGCTGCGCATCGGCTCCGGCATCATCACCGACGCCGTCGACCTCGAGGCCGGCGACGAGGGTCCGGTGGCCACCCAGTCGGTGTTCGCCGCGTCCTTCACCACCAAGTCCCGTGTCATCAAGGGCACCCCGGTCATCACGGTCAAGCCGAACTCGGCCGCCGTGGAGGCCGCCCCGGCCGCCGGTGCGGTCGAGGCCCTGTCCGTGTCCTTCTCGGACAAGGCGACCGGCACCAAGGTCACCGCCCGCACCCCGCGTGAGTCGACGGGGCGTCCGGAGCTGACCGAGGCCGCGATCGTGGTCTCCGGTGGCCGTGGCGTCAACGGTGCCGAGAACTTCTCGATCATCGAGGCGCTGGCCGACTCCCTCGGCGCGGCCGTCGGTGCCTCCCGTGCCGCCGTCGACGCCGGCTGGTACCCGCACACCAACCAGGTCGGCCAGACCGGCAAGTCGGTCTCGCCGCAGCTGTACATCGCCAACGGCATCTCCGGCGCTATCCAGCACCGTGCCGGTATGCAGACCTCGAAGACGATCGTGGCCGTCAACAAGGACGCCGAGGCCCCGATCTTCGAGCTGGTCGACTACGGCGTGGTCGGCGACCTCTTCGACGTCGTCCCGCAGCTGACCGAGGAGATCAAGACCCGCAAGGGCTGAGCCTCACCCGGCACACCCGAGGCCCCGGCGACCCACGCGGTCACCGGGGCCTCGGTGCATCCTGGTGACGATCCGCCGGGCGCCGACCACGCTCCGGACGGGGTGTTGACCAGCGAGAACCTCCCGGATAACTTCATTCTACGGATTGTTGATTCCGTACAGCGGAAAATTGGAGGGTGTGGGATGGGTCAGCAGGAGAAGGTGGCGACGAGCCTCGCGGGCGCCGTCAGCGAGGAGATCAGCGCCTCCCTCGCGCCGGTCGACGCGGAGCTGGAGCGCCGCTACCCCGGGGACCCCGGCACCCGGCAGCCCGTCCACACCGTCTACGTCCCCGGTGACGTCTTCGCCGCCGACACCATCCGCTCCTGGGGCGAGCAGGCCCTCGCCGCCCTCGACGAACACGCCCCCGACGCGGCCTCCTTCGCCGCCGTACTCGGCCTGTCCGACGAGCTCGCCGAGCCCGTCTACTCCCGCGTCCGCGCCAAACTGGAACGCGAGCCGATCGAAGACCTGCGCGTCGACTTCGAGGACGGCTACGGCCCCCGCCCCGACGCAGAGGAGGACCGGGCGGCGGCCCGCGCGGCCCGACTGATCGCGGAGGCGTACGCGAACGGCACGGCGGCGCCGTACATGGGCATCCGCATGAAGTGCATGGAGGCCCCCGTGCGCGACCGGGGCATCCGCACCCTCGACGTCTTCCTCACCGGCCTCACCGAGTCCGGCGGCCTGCCCGAGGGCCTGGTGCTCACCCTGCCCAAGGTGACCTACCCCGAGCAGGTCACCGCGTTCGTGCGCCTGCTGGAGGTCTTCGAGAAGGTGCACGGTCTGGACGCCGGCCGGCTCGGCTTCGAGATCCAGATCGAGACCAGCCAGTCCATCCTCGCCACCGACGGCACCGCCGCCGTCGCCCGGATGATCCAGGCCGCCGAGGGGCGCGCCACCGGGCTGCACTACGGCACCTTCGACTACAGCGCCTGCCTCGGCGTCTCCGCCGCCTACCAGGCCAGCGACCACCCGGCCGCCGACCACGCCAAGGCGGTCATGCAGGTCGCGGCCGCGGGCACCGGGGTGCGCGTCTGCGACGGCTCCACCAACGTCCTGCCCGTCGGCCCCACCGAGAAGGTCCACGACGCCTGGCGCCTGCACTACGGCCTCACCCGCCGAGCCCTGGCCCGCGCCTACTACCAGGGCTGGGACATGCACCCCGGCCACATCCCGACCCGCTACGCCGCCGTCTTCGCCTTCTACCGCGAGGGCTTCGAGCAGGCCGCGGCCCGCCTCGCCCGCTACGCCAACCGCGCCGGCGGCGACGTCATGGACGAGCCCGCCACCGCCAAGGCCCTCAGCGGCTATCTGCTGCGCGGCGTGGACTGCGGCGCCCTCGACATCGCCGAGGTCGCCCGCCTCACCGGCCTGACCCGCGCCGACCTGGAGGGCTTCGCCGCTCCCCGGCGCGGCGACCTGACGGCCTCCGCGAAGTAGAGGGCGCGGCCCGGTCACAGCCCCCGGCCGGGGAAGTGGCCCGGCACCCCCGCCCCGTACGCTGGACGCCACGCATCGACCGGGCGGACGCGACCAAGGACGACAGAGGAACGGGGCGGCGGTGGCTTCGGGGGAGCAGGGGCCGGAGGAGTACGGGCACACGGACGACGGGGCCGGCCGGCTGCTGGCGGGGCGCTACCGCGTCACCGCGCGGCTCGGGCGCGGCGGCATGGGCGTGGTCTGGCGGGCCGTGGACGAGGTCCTCGGCCGCGAGGTCGCCGTCAAGGAGCTGCGCACCTACACCGACGCGGCCGGACCGGAACTCTCCGAGCTGCGCCTGCGCATGCAGCGCGAGGCCCGGGCCGCCGCCCGGGTCCGCCACCCCGGCGTCGTCGCCGTGCACGACGTCACCGAGGTCGACGGGCGCCCGCTGATCGTCATGGAACTGATCGACGGGCCCTCCCTCGACGGCGTCCTGCGCGAGCGCGGCACCCTCGACCCGTACGAGGCCGCGCGCATCGGCGCGGCGGTGACGGACGCCCTGGCCGCCGCCCATCGCGCCGGCGTCCTGCACCGCGACGTCAAACCCGGCAACATCCTCCTCGACCCCTCCGGCCGAGTCGTCCTGACCGACTTCGGCATCGCCACCATGGACGACCCCGGCGACGGCTCGGCCACCCGTCTCACCCGCAGCGGCGAACTCGTCGGCTCCCTCGACTATCTGGCCCCCGAGCGCGCCCAGGGCGCCGCGCCGGGCCCGCCCGCCGACGTCTGGGCCGTGGGCGCCACCCTCTACGCTGCCGTCGAGGGCGCCGCGCCCTTCCGCCGTACGTCCACCTACTCGACGCTCACCGCGATCGTCTCCGAGCCCCTGCCCGAGCCCCACCGGGCTGGGCCGCTCGCGCCGGTCCTGCGGCGTCTGATGGACAAGCGCCCGGACGCCCGTCCGGACGCCGAGGAGGCCCGCGAGGCGCTGCGCCAGGTGGCTGAGGCGCGGACCCGCGACATGCCGACGGCCACCCTGCGCCGGACGCCGCCCCGGGCCCCCGAACCGACGCAGCGCACCGCGCCGGGCGTGCCGATGGCGCCCTCCCACGCCGAGGGCACCGCTCCCCGTACCGGCGCGCCCACCGGACCGCCCCCCGCCCCCGCCCCTGGTGCCCCCACCGGACCCATGAGCACGGCGACCGGCTCGCCCCGCCGCAGGGGCCGCGCTCTCCTCGCCGCCGGTGCCGTCGCCGTCGTCCTCGCCGCGGCGGGGGTCACCGCGGCCCTGGTACCCGACCAGGGAGCGCCGAAGACCGCACCGGCCGCTTCCCGTTCCGATGCCGCGACCACGAAACGAGCCGGCACCGGGTGGTCCACACAGCCGAAGAAGTCGCATGGGCACGGCGGCGAGAGCGCCGGACCCGGCGGGACGACGAGCGGCGCGGGCCACGCCGAGCCGTCCGCGCGTGCCTCCGCCTCGGCACCGGACGGACAGTCCGACAGCCCCGCTCCGACGGGGAGTTCGGGGCCCGCCTCCACTCCGGCGGCTGCCTGCCGGGCCGTCGGCGGCGGCACGTACGACTGCCAGGTCTGGCGCACCGCCAAGTCCTACACGGCCTCCGGCACCGAGGCCGGGACCCTGAACGCGGGCACCGACTACTTCTACTGCCAGGCGAAGCTCGACCGCCGGGAGACCTACGGCCGGTGGACGAACGTGTGGTGGGCGAAGACCGACGACGACAGCGGCAACACCGGCGTCTACGTCAGCGACGTCTACCTCAAGGGCGGGAACAACGACGAGCCGGTGCCCGGGCTCCCGGTCTGCTGACCGTCGGCGTACGGCTCGAAACCCGACTCCGTCACCCACTTCTGCTCGGCGAACAGCCGAGTGCCCCGCGCGCAGAGTTCGGGGTCACGGCGTGCCCGCGCGCAGAACTCCTCCGGCGTGACCCCGAACAGCGCGCGCAACGGAGCCGATCCGAGGAGGAGTTCGCCGAGCAGGGCGCGCTGGTCGCCGGGATGGTGGCGTGGTGCGCCGGTGCCGTCGTGCAGCACGCCGTGCCGGTTGACGTAGGCGTACGCCCCGGTGAGCGCGCAACCGTCCGGCAGCTCGATCCGCACCTGGGGCGCGGGCAGCCAGCCCCGCCGGAAGTGGGGCTCGCTGGCGTCGATCACTTCCAGCTGGTGCCGGTCCAGCCAGATGACGAACAACTCCCGTAACGCCCGCGGTGACTTGACCGGAGATGCGGAGACATAGCCCAGGCGGCTGACGTGCGCCGAGATGCCCACGTCGAGCCCGGACACCCGCGACCGCACCATCGGCACGGGCGAGTCGATCCCGAACTCGGCCATCTTGTGCCGCAGTTGACCCGGACAGGCATTGGAGCCGACGGCGAGCACCGGCACCCGGTCGTCGTACACCAGGCGCTCCACCGGGAACATCCGGTCGCCGTGCAGCAGTCCGGAGTCGGCGGGCCAGGCGCCGGGATAGGTCAGCGGATGGTCGCGGGGAGCGTCGGCGAGGCCGAGCTCCGCCAGGGTGAGGCCGGTCACGGGCGGCTCAGTCGGCCGGCGGCAGCTCGCCCGAGCCGCGCGTGATCAGCCGGGTGGGCAACTCGATGCGCTCCGGTGCGACGAGCGCGCCGTCCAGCTGACGGAACAGGCGCTCGGCGGCGGTACGGCCGAGGGCGGCCGAGTCCTGGGCGACGACCGTGACGCCCGGCTGGAGCAGATCGGCCAGCTCGATGTCGTCGAAACCGACGAGGGCGACCCGGCGGGACTGCTCGGCCAGCACCCGGATCACGGTGACCGTCACCCGGTTGTTGCCCGCGAAGATCGCGGTGACCGGCTCGGGACCGGAGAGCATCTCCTCGGCCGCCCGGCGCACCCGCTCCGGGTTCGTCTGCCCGAGGGACATCCAGGCGTCCGCGACCGGTATCCCCGCGTCCTCCATGGCCGCCCGGTAGCCGCGCAGCCGCTCGGCGGCGGTGTGGATGCGCGGCATGTCGCCGATGAAGCCGATCCGGCGGTGCCCGTGCGCGATGAGATGGTCGACGCCGTCCCGGGCACCGCCGTAGTTGTCGGAGAGGACCACGTCGGCGTCGATGCGCCCGGCCGGACGGTCCACGAACACGGTCGCCACGCCCGCCCTGATCTCCGGTTCGAGATAGCGGTGGTCGTCCCCGGCCGGGATGATCACCAGACCGTCCACCCGTCGTGCGCACAGGGCCAGCGCCAGCTCCTGCTCGCGTTCCGGGTCCTCGGCGCTGGAGCCGTTGATCAACAGGGCGCCGTGGGCCCGGGCCACCTCCTCGACGGCGCGGCTGAGCGGGCCGTAGAAGGGGTCGGCGAGGTCCTCCAGGACCAGCCCGATGCTCGCCGTACGGCCCTTGCGCAGCACCCGGGCGCTGTCGTTGCGGCGGAAGCCCAGCGCGTCGATCGCCTCCTGCACCCGGCGCTCGGTGTCCGGGGTGACACCGGGCTCGCCGTTGACCACCCGGGAGACCGTCTTCAGGCCGACCCCGGCCCGCGACGCCACGTCCTTCATGGTCGGGCGGTTGCCGTAACGGGTGCCGGAAAGGCTGTCTGTGCGGCGGGTGGTCTCGGGCACGATGCGGTGTCCTGTCCTGTCGTCCGTCTTGTCGTCCCTCTCGGCCACGGAACCGGTGCGTGCGGGGTGGTGCGCCGGGTCGCAGGAGGTGGTGCACCCCGGTGATGCGCCGATCAGTAGCTTGTATGAGGATGTGGCGTCGAGCATAGAGCCTGGACAACGTTGTCAGATGCGCGAGACACTGTCCACCGCTGTCTGTCGGCCTGCGCCCCACCGTCTGACCGGCCTGCGTGTCTTTGGTTCTCAAGCTTCAACGGGGAGATCTGACTCTGATGCACACCGACCTCGTGGCGGCCCTGGACATCGGCGGCACCAAGATCGCCGGCGCGCTGGTGGACGGCGACGGACGGATCCTGGCGCGGGCCCAGCGCGGCACGCCCGCCCAGCAGGACGGCGAAACGGTCATGCGGGCCGTCGCGGAGGTGCTCGACGACCTCGCCGGATCGCCGCTGTGGGAACGCGCCGGTGCCGTCGGTATCGGCAGCGCCGGCCCGGTGGACGCCTCGGCGGGCACGGTCAGTCCGGTGAACGTGCCGGGCTGGCGGGACTTCCCGCTGGTCGAGCGGGTGCGGGCGACCACCGGCGGACTCCCGGTCGAGCTGATCGGCGACGGCGTCGCGATCACGGCGGCCGAGCACTGGCAGGGGGCCGCGCGGGGCCACGACAACGCGCTGTGCATGGTCGTGTCGACCGGAGTCGGGGGCGGCCTGGTCCTGAACGGCCGGCTGCACCCCGGGCCGACCGGCAACGCCGGGCACATCGGTCACATCAGCGTCGACCTCGACGGCGACCCTTGTCCGTGCGGCTCGCGCGGCTGTGTGGAGCGGATCGCGAGCGGACCGAACATCGCCCGCCGCGCCCTGGACCGGGGCTGGCGGCCCGGCCCCGACGGCGACGCCTCCGCCGCCGCCGTGGCCGCCGCCGCCCGCGAGGGCGACCCGGTCGCCGTGGCTTCCTTCGAGCGCGCGGCACAGGCTCTGGCCGCCGGCATCGCGGCCACCGCGACCCTCGTCGAGATCGACATCGCCGTGATCGGCGGCGGCGTGGGCAAGGCGGGCGACATCCTCTTCACCCCCCTGCGCAAGGCACTCACCGACTACGCCACGCTGTCCTTCGTCCAGCGTCTGCGGGTCGTGCCCGCGCAGATGGGCACGGACGCGGGGCTGGTCGGCGCGGCGGCCGCCGCGCTGGCTCGGCGGCCGGACGCGACGGCGGGGGTCTGAAGGGGCGCGGGGCCGTATCGACATGCGGCTCCGCCGCGTGGGCGCGCCGAGGCCCGGACTCACCCGCAGCCGCGTACGGTCTCAACCGCCCCGACGAGTGGGCACTGTCAGCAACTCACTTGCGCATCCGCCCAGTCCGCATGGTCCGAGTCGTTGCCGTCTCCCGCGTCGGTGACGACCAGGTGGACCACCTGGGCGCCGGTGATGTCGGCGGTGAGGGGCCGGGCGGGCATGGCGTTGGTCAGCATGCCGGTCGAGGCGACCTTCGTGCCGTCGGCCCAGATCTCGAACGTGACGGTGCCCTTCGTGCCCTTCTCGTCGTCGACGCCGACGTCCGCGGTTACCTTGCTGCAGGCCTTGCCGGTGTAGAAGGAGACGTCGCTCGGGGCGTGGACTCCGAGGCCCTTGCTGTACACGGCGCCGCCGATGGTGATCGGGTGGCCGTCGCCCGCGGCGCTCTCGCCGTTGCTGGTGTCGCGTTCCACCGGCCCCCAGCCGCTGGTCGCCGACAGCCAGGGCAGGTCGCTGAGGTACGACGTCCCGGCGGGTGGCCGCACGACGACGGACGCGGTCAGCGGGAGTGCGCTGGTGACGCGTTGCCCGGTCGGTGAGAGGTAACGCGTCTGGAGCGTGAGGCCGTAGGAACCCGTGGGTGTTCCGGCCGGCGCGGTGACGGTCCAGCCGGTGCGCAGGGTCCCGCCGGTGGTGAGGGCGGTGGCCGTGGTCGGGGACGAGGGCCGTACGGTCCACCCGTCGGGGCCGGTCAGTGCCACGGACACCTGGCGTGCGGGGGTGCGGCCGAGGTCGGTCACGGTGCTGGTCAGTGTGGCCGGCTCAGCCGCCTCCAGCAACGGGCTGCCGTCCACGCCCAGTTCGGCGGCGGGCGGGTGCGCGGCCCAGCGCGGGTCGGCCGAGACGCGCAGCAGGACCGTGCCGTGGGCGGGCACGGTGGCGGCGATGGTGCCGGCGGTGTTGTAGCTCTTGTGCTGCCACAGGTCCCGCTGGGTGTACGCGGTGGCGTCGGGCAGGCCGACGGCGGACGCGGAGGTGGCGATACGCTGCGCGGTACCGGACTCGTTGAACAGGGCCACGGCGCGGCTGCCGTCCTTCATCTCCTTGGCGATCACCCGGCGTCCGCCCGCCGACGAGACGACCGTGCCCTGCTTGCCCAGCGGGTCCTGGTCGACGGCGATGACCTCCTTGTTGTCCAGGATGTCGAAGGTCGCCTGGGAGGCCTTGCGCAGGTCGGTGCCGATCAGCAGCGGCGCGGCCATGACCGACCAGAGGGAGAAGTGCGAGCGGTACTCGGTGTCCGTCATGCCGCCGTTGCCGACCTCCAGCATGTCCGGGTCGTTCCAGTGGCCGGGTCCCGCGTACGGCGCGAGCGGCAGGTTCTGCTGCAGGATCGACAGCATCGAGCCCCAGTTGTCACTGATGTCACCTGTGGTGCGCCACAGATGACCGACGCCCGCCGCCCATTCCCAGGGCTTGTTCTGGCCCCATTCGCAGATGCTGTAGACGATGGGCCGCCCGGTCGCCTTGAGCGCGTCGCGCATGGTCGTGTAGCGCTGCTTGGCGTCGACGCCCTGGTTGTTGCAGTTGTCGTACTTCAGGTAGTCCACGCCCCAGTCGGCGAACTGCTGGGCGTCGCTGTACTCGTGGCCGAGCGCGCCCGGGAAACCCGCGCTGTTGCAGGTCTTGGTGCCGGCGCTGGTGTAGATGCCGAGTTTGAGCCCCTTGGAGTGGACGTAGTCGGCGACGGCCTTGATGCCGTTCGGGAAGCGGGCCGGGTCGGGCACCAGCTTGCCGTCGGCGTCGCGCTGCGGCAGCGCCCAGCAGTCGTCCAGGTTGACGTACTGGTAGCCGGCGTCCTTCAGGCCCTTCGCCACGAAGAGGTCGGCGATGCCCTTGACCATGCTCTCGTTGAACTCCGCGCGGCAGTGCGTGGAGTTCCAGTTGTTGAAGCCCATGGGCGGGGTGAGGGCCAGACCGTCGGCCAGGGCGGGAGCAGCGGGCTCCTGGGCGGGGGCGGCGGCCAGAGCGGGGGCGGCGAGGCCCGCCGCGCACAGCAGGCCTGCGGTGACTGCTCCGACGGCTCTTCGCAGGGTTGTGCGGGTGGGGCGGGTCGTGCGGGTGTGAGGGTTACGCATCGTTGACGTTCCTCCGACTCGCGAAAGGTGGCTGACGACAGGGCGGCGCCTGGGCGTCATGTATGTGTCAGCTGTGCGCGTTTACGGTAGGACGTGTCGGACTGTGTTGGAAGAGGTGCGACCCTGACGGTTCGATATGCCGTCAGACGGGTTGACAGCAGGAGTGTTTGACTCGGTGGCAGCTGTCGGGCGTTCGGATGTGTTCGCTTTCCGAGGCTTACGCCTCGTCGCCGACGTGGCCCCAGCCGGGCAGCGGAGGCTGCGGCCAGGCGGGCGGTGCCGGCAGGAGAGGGACGGGACCGTCGGTCGTCAGCACGGCGGCCGGAGTTCGTCCGCTGAGCCAGCCGAGCACCTCGTGCCCGGCCCCGGCGACCGAGGGTCCCTCCGACGCCACGGACCAGCGCCTGCCGAGATCCACGGCCTCCACCGAGGCGACCGGAAAGCCCTGGGCGCGCAGCGTGGTGAGGGTGTCGTCCAGCGACCAGGAGACATAGCCGTCGGGCCACTGCCCCGTGCCGTGGCCCACGCCCAGGTCGAAGTGATGTGTCTCCAGCTCCCGCAGGCAGCGCAGCAGGAGGTACCAGGCCGGATGCCGCCAGCCGGCCAGCGCGGGGACCAGGCGGTCCCAGGCGGGGGCGGGCAGCGCGTGCGCCTGTGCCGCGAATCGGTCGAGGCTCTCGCGCAGTCGGGTCGCCAGCCGCTCGGCGGACAGCGCCGCGTCCCGCTCGACCCCCGCGGCCAGGGTCGCCGCGTCCGTGCGGGGGCCCGGTGGGCGCCCGGTGTGCGCGAGCCGCAGCAGCCAGACATAGGCGTCGACGCTGTGGGCGACGTGCGCGAGCACATGGCCCCGCGTCCACCCCGGCAGCCCCGCCGGGGCGCGCAGTCCCGTGTCGGACAGGCCGGCCGCGGCCCGTACGAGCCGGTCGCCCGAGCGGACGACGTCCGCGACGCGGCCGGCTGCGGCGCGGAAGGCCGGGAGCCCGTTCACCGGAACTCCCGCACGAGCTCGATCCGTCCGACGACATGGGCGTTGAACTCGTCCAACTCCTCGGCCGGAACCCACAGTTCCAGGATCGTCGCGCCGCCGGCCTGCCGGACCGGATAGCGGGCGAGGAACTCCGTTTCGACCTCGAACCGGGTCACGAAACCGGCGCCGTCGTGCTTGACGTTCCAGTCCCGTGCGATGCGGATCGCGTAGTCCTCGTTGAGGACGGGGTAGAAGATCGGCTGCTCCGGGAGCCGGGGCGGCCAGGCCCGCCAGTCGAGCGCGCGCACCAGGTCCAGCTCCTTGGGGCCCGTGGGGCGCCAGAGGGTCGTCGTCAGGGGCGGGCTGGTCATGAAGGCGTGTCTCCGGTCGGGGCCTGCCGCGCCGGAGGGCAGGTCGGGACGTCGGACGATACCGGCCTCGCCCATCGGCGGACCAGCGGATTTCGGCCGGGCCGGCCTCTCACGGCGCCGCGAACCGCCGTGCCGGATCGCGGTGATGAGCGGCTGCCCGCTCGACCCGGTTCCCGTCGGCGGTCGTTCCGGGCCGGCCGGCCGGGTGGTCGAGCCGGTCCACGAGCCTCTGGTGCCGATCGCGGGCGTGTTCGCGGCGCGGCAGGCAGGTGACGAACTCGGGGTGCCGGGACACGAATTCGCGGAGCACCCGCAGGTCACGGCCGGTGGTGGCTTCGGCCGGGAGCGTGCCGACCAGGCCGAACGTGGCGGCCGGCATATTGCACACCGCCGCGGCGTCGCCCAGCGCCTCGACGTGGATGTGCCCGTCGGACTCCTCCATACGCCTCCCACCCGGAAGGCAGCCCGGCCCTCGTTTCTGGACGGTAGCCCGGCCCGTGCACCGGGACGGTAGCCCAGCCTTCCCGATGCGGAAGGCAGCCCGGCCCTCGCGTCGGGACGGTAGCCCGGCCCTCCCGCCCGGAAGGCAACCCGCCGTTCCCATCAGGCCGGTAACCCGCCCTGCCCGCTGGGCCGGTAACCCGCCCTGCCCGCCGGGACGGTATCCCGCCCCTGCCCGCCGGGACGGTATCCCGCCCCTGCCCGCCGGGACGGTATCCCCAGTCGTCCGCTCGCGGGTATCCGCGTGACTCCTGGCCCGGTCCGCAGTTGATCAGCGCATGAAGAAGCGCAGCATGCTCGCCATCGCCTCCCTGGCCACCGGATTCGTCGTGGCCGCCGTCACCCCCTCCCACGCGGCGGACAAGGGCTCCCTCAACGGCCTCAACGGTCTCAACGCCCTCAACGTCCCGGACACGCTCAGCTCGGCCGGTCACCCGATCACCCTGGACAGCCTCTCCATCGACGACCAGCCCCACGGGCAGCGGTAGGCCCGACGGTTCACGGCGCGCGTGCCGGTGTCCCCGCCGAAGGGGGCACCGGCATTCCCGTTCCGGCGCCCTAACCGGGACGGGGTTTCCGTGGCAGGGTGGAGCGGGCAAGCCTCAGGGGGCCAACACAAGAGGGGGGAGTCCGTGACCGTCGTCTGGATCAACGGCGCGTTCGGTGCGGGGAAGACCACCACCGCACGGGAGCTGATCGAGCTGATCCCGAACAGCACGCTCTTCGACCCCGAGGTCATCGGCGCGGGGCTCACGCACCTCCTGCCGGCCAAGCGCCTCGCCGAGGTCGGTGACTTCCAGGACCTGCCGATCTGGCGCCGGCTCGTGGTCGACACGGCGGCCGCGATGCTCGCCGAGCTCGGTGGGACCCTCGTGGTGCCGATGACCCTGCTCCGCCAGGAGCACCGCGACGAGATCTTCGGCGGCCTCGCCGCCCGCAGGATCGCCGTGCACCATCTGCTGCTAGCCCCGGCTGAAACGATCCTGCGACAGCGAATAGCCGGGCGGGAGATCCCGCCGGACCTGCCCGACGGCGAGATACGGCAGCAACAGTGGGCCTACGACCACATCGAGCCCTATCGCGCCGCCCTCGCCTCCTGGCTCACCGCCGACGCCCACCTCGTGGACACCAGCGCCCTCACGCCGTGCGCGACCGCAGTCCGCATCGCCGACGCCGTCGGCAGCGGTGCCGTACCGCCCTGCGACATCGTGCAGACCCCCGAGCCGACCGCCGAGACCCTCGCCGCCGGGGTGCTGCTCTTCGACGAGCGCGACCGGGTGCTGCTCGTGGACCCCACCTACAAGCCCGGCTGGGAGTTCCCCGGCGGCGTGGTGGAACGCGGCGAGGCACCGGCCCGCGCCGGGATGCGCGAGGTCGCCGAGGAGACCGGGATACGACTGCGAGAGGTGCCCCGGCTGCTCGTCGTGGACTGGGAACGGCCGGTGCCGCCCGGCTTCGGCGGGCTGCGGCTGCTGTTCGACGGCGGCCGGCTGGAGTCCGGTGAGGCGACCCGGGTGCTGCTGCCGGGCCCTGAGCTGCGCGGCTGGCGCTTCGCCAGCGAGCAGGAAGCCGCCGGGATGCTGCCGCCGGTCCGCTACGAGCGGCTGCGCTGGGCGCTGCGGGCCCGCGAGCGCGGGACCGCGCTGTATCTGGAGGCCGGTGTGCCGGTCGGCTGAGCCGGTCGCCGAGGGCCGGGTCCGCCGCGGGCCCCCCCGACGGACGGGCGTCGTGCGATGGCCGGCCGCCCTCTCGCGCCGGGGCCGGGCCCACCACGTCGCCTCGCGACCGGCGCCGGGCGGCAGCGGGTGTGCCCGGTGATCAGGCGGCGGCCACCATCTCGCGCAGGGCCGTCGCGGCGCCCGCCAGCACCGCGTCCCCGTGCCCGAAGCACGCCACCTCCGCCTCCAGCTCGGCCAACCGGCACAGGGACGCCAGGAGTTGGCGCCGGTCGAGGTTCAACACCCCCGGCATCACCGATCCGTCGACCGGCGAGGCCGCCACCGTGTCCCCGGTGAACAGCACGCCCTCCTCGGGCAGGAACAGCGCGATGCTGCCGTCGGTGTGCCCCGGCACGTGGATCACCCGGGCGCCCCCGCCGAAGTCCAGCACATCGCCGTCCGACACGCCGGTGACCGCGGCGGGCGGCACCGGCGTACCGCCGGGGAGGAGCTCGGTGGCCGCCGCGTGGATCGGCAGCTCCCACTCCTCGAACCGCGGGGGCGGACCGGGGAGTTCGCCCCGGATGAAGGGGGCGTCCAGGGGGTGCGCCAGCACCTCGGCCCCGCTGAGTGCGGCGAACTCGCCCGCCCCGCCCGCGTGGTCCTCGTGGAAGTGGGTCAGCACGATCCGCCGTACGTTCTCGGGTGCGTGCCCGAGATCCTCGACCGCCTCGGCGATCGCACGGCCGGCGCCGATCGTGCCCGCGTCGATCAACGTCAACTCATCGTCGTCGCGCCAGAGATAGGCCTGACCGACCGGGAAACGCAGGAGGTGCAGCCGGGGGAGCAGTTCGATGACGTCCATGCGCCGACGGTAGGCGGCGCCCCCGCCCGTGGGCGAGGGCGCTCTGCCGGAGGCAGAAGGGCTCAGCCCGCCGCGTAGTTGCGCAGGAAGAGCGCCTCGGCGACCGACAGCCGCTCCAGCTCCTGCGGGTGCACGCTCTCGTTGACCGCGTGGATCTGCGCCTCCGGCTCGCTGAGCCCGATGAGCAGGATCTCCGCCTGCGGGTAGAGGTTGGCCAGGGTGTTGCACAGCGGGATGGAGCCGCCCTCGCCGGCGTACTGCATGGTCTCGCCCGGGTAGGCGACCGCCATCGCGTCGGCCATCGCCTGGTACGCCGGGCTGGAGGCGTCGGCGCGGAAGGCCTGGCCCTGGCCGACCTGCTCCGTGGTGACCCGGGCGCCCCAGGGGGTGTGTGCCTGGATGTGCGCCTGGAGCAGCTTGGTCGCCTCCGTGGCGTCCACGCCCGGCGGCACCCGCAGGCTGATCAGCGCGCGGGCGCTGGAGTGCACGGACGGGGTGGCGCCGACGACCGGCGGGCAGTCGATGCCGAGGACGGTGACGGCCGGACGGGCCCAGAGGCGGTCGGCGACCGAGCCGTTGCCGATCAGTTCGACCCCGTCGAGCACCTTGGCGTCCGCGCGGAACTGCCCCTCGGTGTACTCCAGGCCGTCCCACGTCCCGGTGGCGTCGAGACTGTCGACCGTCGTGGAGCCGTCCTCGGCGCGCAGCGAGTCCAGCACGCGGATCATCGCGGCGAGCGCGTCCGGGGCGGCGCCGCCGAACTGGCCGGAGTGCAGGTTGCCCGCGAGGGTGTCGATCCGCACCCGGACCAGGGTCATACCGCGCAGCGTGGTGGTCACCGTCGGCAGGCCGACGCGGAAGTTGCCCGCGTCGCCGATCACGATGGTGTCGGCCTCCAGCAGCTCCGGGTGCTCCTCGGCGTAGCGCTCCAGGCCGCCCGTGCCCTGCTCCTCCGAGCCCTCGGCGATCACCTTGATGTTCACCGGGACGCCGCCGTTCGCCTTCAGGGCGCGCAGCGCGAGCAGGTGCATGATCACGCCGCCCTTGCAGTCGGCGGCCCCGCGGCCGTACCAGCGGCCGTCGCGCTCGGTCAGCTCGAACGGCGGGGTGGTCCAGCCCGCCTCGTCCAGCGGCGGCTGCACGTCGTAGTGCGCGTAGAGAAGAACCGTTTTAGCGCCCTCCGGGCCCGGCAGGTAGCCGTAGACCGACTGCGTGCCGTCCGGGGTGTCGAGCAGGGCCACGTCGACGAATCCCTCGGCACGCAGCGCGTCGGCGACCCAGTTCGCGGCGGCCTCGCTCTCGCTCTTCGGGAACTGCGTGAAGTCCGCCACCGACTTGAAGGCGACCAGTTCGGCCAGCTCCGCCTTGGCCCGGGGCATGAGCGAGGCGACGGTCTCGGCGACCGGATTCGACGACATGGGCACGCTCCTCGTGGGTGCGACGTTGAACGGGTTGAACAGGGTATGTGCCCCGATACTCCCACAGTGGCCTGCGACGACGGCCGCCGTAGGATGCGAGGGACACTACGGCAGCGGCTTGATCGGAGCGGTAGACCAACGTGAGCGGCGAGAACTCTTCGGCGGACGGCGTGGAGCGGGTGTGGGACGTCGTCGTGGTGGGCGCGGGACCCGCGGGGGCCTCGGCCGCCTACGCGGCGGCGGTCGCGGGACGCCGCGTGCTCTTGCTGGAGAAAGCCGAACTGCCGCGGTACAAAACCTGCGGCGGCGGCATCATCGGCCCCTCGCGCGACGCGCTGCCGCCCGGCTTCGAGCTGCCCCTTCGCGACCGGGTGCACGCGGTCACCTTCTCGAACAACGGCCGCTTCACCCGCACCCGCCGCTCCAAGCAGACGCTGTTCGGGCTGATCAACCGGCCCGAGTTCGATCAGCAGCTGGTGGAGCACGCCCAGAAGGCGGGCGCCGAGCTGCGTACGGGCGTCACGGTGCAGCGGGTCGAACAGCACGGCTCGGCGGTCCCCGACCGGCGCACGGTCGCCGTCGTCCTGCAGGGCGGCGAGACGGTGCTGGCCCGCGCGGTCGTCGGCGCCGACGGCAGCGCCAGCCGCATAGGGGCGCACGTCGGGGTGAAGCTGGACCAGGTGGACCTCGGCCTGGAGGCGGAGATCCCGGTCCCGGAGTCGGTCGCCGAGGACTGGAAGGGACGGGTGCTCATCGACTGGGGCCCGATGCCGGGCAGTTACGGCTGGGTGTTCCCCAAGGGCGACACCCTGACGGTCGGTGTGATCTCCGCGCGCGGTGAAGGCGCCGCCACCAAGCGGTACTTGGAGGACTTCGTCGCCCGTCTCGGCCTGTCCGGCTTCGAGCCGGCCATCTCCTCCGGGCACCTGACCCGCTGCCGCGCCGACGACTCGCCGCTGTCCCGGGGCCGGGTGCTGGTCTGCGGTGACGCGGCCGGGCTGCTGGAGCCGTGGACCCGCGAGGGCATCTCCTTCGCGCTCCGCTCGGGCCGGCTCGCGGGGGAGTGGGCCGTGCGCATCGCGGAGGCGCACGACGCGGTGGACACCCGCCGCCAGGCCCTGAACTACGCGTTCGCGATCAAGGCCGGGCTCGGCGTCGAGATGAGCGTCGGCAAGCGGATGCTGGCCGTGTTCGAGAAGCGTCCCGGGCTCTTCCACGCGGCCCTCACCGGCTTCCGTCCCGCATGGAGGGCCTTCCGGGACATCACCCAGGGCTCGACCTCCCTGGGCGAGATCGTCCGCGCCCACCCGATCGCCCAGCGCGCCCTGACCGCGCTGGACCGGGAGCAGGCGGTCCCGGTCGAGGAGCCGGCCGGTTCCTGACCGGCCCGGCCTGGACGGGGCTGCGCGGACCGCGCCGGTGGGGGACGGCGTGGTCCGGGGCCGGGGGCCGCAGCCCGGCGGAGGATCCGGTCAGTTCATGACCGTGATGTGGAAGACGGGGTGGTCGGGGGCGATGCGGCGCAGGTCCTCGTCCGGGGAGTCGGGGCCGACGCCGTCGAAGAAGACACCGACCTCCGCCTTCCAGCGCCTGAGGTAGGCCCGCAGCAGCGGGACCTTGTCGTCGTCGGCGATCTCGGTGGCGCTGAAGACGTCCACGTTCCTGCCGAGCCGCAGTTCGCCGCCGCCGGCCGCCCGCATGTTGTGGGTCCACTGGACATGCCCCCGGGGGGCGAGCAGGTACTGCTGTCCGTCCACCGTCAGCAGGTTCACCGGAGTGGTGCGCCACTGTCCGCTCTTGCGTCCGCGCACCGCGAGGACCCGGGAACCCCAGACACTGACCCCGCGCCGGGTGAGCCAGCTGACTGTCCGGTTGAAGACGTTGACGGTGAACCAGCCCGGCTTCTTGACGTGTGTCGACATGGTGACCCCCACGGTTTGGGAGAGCGGTGCTCTCGCTCGACTTCAGTGTGGGGGAAACAGGCGCTCCAGGGCAAGAGCAGTGCTCTCTTTTGTGTGCGCCGCTCTCTGTTCATGGCACACTGCTGGTATGAGCACCGCACAGGGCGCCCGGGCGCGGGCCAGGACGGAAGTCACGGCAGCCATCAAGGAAGAGGCGCGCAGACAACTCGGGAAGGAAGGGGCGGCCAAGCTCTCGCTGCGGGCCGTCGCCCGCGAACTGGGCATGGTCTCCTCGGCGCTCTACCGCTACTTCCCCAGCCGTGACGAGCTGCTCACCGTCCTGATCATCGATGCCTACGACTCCCTCGGCGAGGCGGCCGAGGCGGCCCATGCAGCGGCCGCGGGTGCGGATCATGTGCGGCGCTGGACGGCCGTGTGCGAGGCGGTGCGGGCGTGGGCCCTCGCCCATCCGCACGAGTACGCCCTGATCTACGGATCGCCGGTACCCGGCTATTCCGCCCCCGAGGCCACCGTCCCGGCGGCCTCGCGCGTCGGCCTGCTCCTCATCGGCATCGTGCGCGACGCCCTCCAGGGGCCCGGCCTCGCCGACCTCCCGCTTCCCGCCGAGCTGCGTCCCGAGGCCGAGCGTATGACGGCGGACCTCGCGCCCGACCTGCCCCCCGAGGCGGCCGTGGCGCTGGTCGCGGCCTGGTCCCAGCTGTTCGGGCTGGTCGGATTCGAGCTGTTCGGGCAGTTCCACCGAGTGGTGGAGGACCGGGACGCCTTCTTCCGGCATGCGGCGGCACGGCTCGCCCGGGGCGTGGGGCTGGTCGGCCCGTGACGCCCGGAGGCCGGGCCCGGCTCCTGCCTATGCACCGGGAATCAGGACGACCTTCCCGGTCACCGTGCCGGACTCCGCCAACCGCATCGCCTCCGCGACCTCGGTGAGCGGCAGCCGGGCGGCGATCCGTGCGGTGACCTCGCCGCGTTCCAGGGCGTGGAACACCTGGGTGAGGTCGGCGCGCAGCCGACTCCGGAAGCGGTCCTTGGCCAGGGCGCGACCCGCCCAGACGTTGAAGAAGTGAGCGCGGCGGCCGTTGGGCAGCGTGTTCCACCACCACACCCGGCCGAGGATCTTCAAAACGGGCCACTGCTTGGAGCCCGAGTCGTCCCGGGTGGTGGCGCTGCCGTAGGCGACGAGGGTTCCGCCGGGGGCGAGCAGCCGCCAGGAGTCGGTGACGCTGCGCCCGCCGAGGTGGTCGAAGACGGCGTCGACCCCGTCGGGGGCGAGTTCCCGGACCCGGGCCGGGACGTTCTCGGTGCGGTAGTCGACGGGGGTGACGCCCAGTTCGCGCAGGGCCGCGTGGTGGCGCGCGGACGCCGTGCCGATCACCTTCAGGCCGGCCGCACGGGCGAGCTGGACCAGGACTGTGCCGACTCCGCCGTTGGCGCCGTGCACCAGGACCGTTCCGCCGCTGCGCACCCGGGCCTTGCGATGCAGCATCTGCCACGCGGTGATCCCGTTGACGACCAGTGTCTCCGCCTCCGCCGCCCCGATCCCGGCGGGCACCTCGACGGCGTCGGCCGCGTCGAGCACCGCATGGCTCGCCCAGCCGCCGACCTTGACCAGCGCCGCCACCCGCTTGCCGACGAGGCCCGGTGTGACGCCGGTACCGGTCGTGAGAACCGTGCCGACCAGGTCGTAGCCGGGCACGAACGGGAACGGCGGCTGGTCGTAGTAGCGGCCCCGGCGCATCTGCTGCTCGGCGAAGGACACCCCGGTGGCCTCCACCTGCACCACGATCCGCCCGGCCCCGGGCAGCGGAACGTCCCGGTGTCGGAGCAGCAACTCCTCCGGCTCGACCGTGCCCGGCAGGACGACCTCGACGAGTTTCTTGCTTTCCATGACGACCTCCGGGTCGGAGAGGGGTGGCTGGTGCACCACCCATCGCTAGATTGCTTCGCTTGAGTTAGAAGCTATAACCAAAATGACTTCTCCTAGCCCTGGTGTCAATGCTTCGCCGTGGAATCCGTTACGACCTCTTCCTGCAGTGATAGCCTGAAACAAACGGCGAGGAGGGCGAAGGCGATGGCGGCAGGCGCGGCGAGTCCCCGGGAGCGGTACCGGAGCCAGGTGCGGGCGGAGATCAAGTCGAAGGCCTGGGATCAGATCGCCACCTCGGGCGCGTCGGGGCTGTCCCTCAACGCCATTGCCAAGGAGCTGGGCATGAGCGGCCCTGCGCTCTACCGGTACTTCGGCGGCCGGGACGACCTGATCACCGAGCTGGTCCGAGACGCCTACCGCAGCCTCGCGGACACGTTCCGCGCCGCGGCCGACGCAGGCTCGGGGCTGTCCGGTCTGGCCCGGGCGATGCGCCGCTGGGCGCAGGAGGATCCCCAGCGCTATTTCCTCGTCTACGGCACACCGGTCCCCGGCTACCGGGCGCCGGACGACACCACCGGGACCGCCCGGGAGATCATGGCCGTCCTGCTGGACGCCTGCGCGGCCGAAGAGCCCCGGGCCGCGTCGCCCGACGCGCTCGAGAGTCACCTCGCGGACCATCACGGCTGGGCGGGCGACCACCCCGCCCCGCCGCCCGTGCTGCGCCGGGCCCTGGCGTTCTGGACCCGCCTGCACGGGGTCCTCTCCCTGGAACTCGCCGGCCACTTCACGGGCATGGGCTTCGACCCGGAGATGCTCTTCACCGCCGAGGTGAATGCCCTGGCGGACGGAGAGTGAGCGGACGGGCGGCCGTACTTCGCCGGGAGTACGCGTGATCACCTCGTCCGGCTGACGTCCGTGCCGCCCGGCGGCGTCTACCGTGGCCTGCATGGAAGAGCAGCGCGCCCCAGGTCAGTGGTGGCGGCACGGGCCGCCGTGGCGGGGAGCGCCCGACGAGACGGAGCCGCCCCGGGCCCACCGGCCCTGGCGCAGCACCGTGCTGCTCACCGCGTTCGTCCTGATCGGCAGCCACTTCGCGGCCCACAGCCAGCCCCACCGCCTGCCCCTGGACGGCTACGCGCGCGTGCTGCTGCTCGTCGCCCCGGTCCTGCTGCTGTGGCGGCACCGGCACCCGGTGGCCGTGGCCTACGGCACTGCGGCCGCGACCCTCGTCTACCTCGCCGCGGGCTACCCCTACGGACCGGTCTTCCTGACCGTCGCCGTCGGCTGCTTCAGCGCGGTCGTCGCCGGGCACCGGCGGGCGGCCTGGGGGGCCGTCGGCCTGCTGTGGGTGGGGCACGCCCTGGTCGCCCTCTGGCTCTACCGCTGGCTCCCGCCCTCGGGCGACAAGGGGGCGAGTGTCTACCAGGAGATCGGCATCGGCGCCTGGGTACTGGCCGTCATAGCCCTGGCGGAACTGGTCCGGGTGCGGCGCGAGCAGTGGGCGCGGGAGCGCGCCGACCGGGCTCAGGCGGCGCGGCGCCGCGCGGATGAGGAACGGCTGCGGATCGCCCGCGAGTTGCACGACGTCCTCGCGCACAGCATCTCCGTCATCAACGTCCAGGCCGGCATGGGGCTCGCGCTGCTCGACAGCGACCCCGAGCAGGCGCGGACCGCGCTCACCACCATCAAGGCCGCCAGCAAGGAGGCCCTCGGCGAAGTGCGCCAGGTGCTCGACACCCTGCGCGCCCCCGGCGCCGCGCCGCGCGCCCCCGCTCCCGGCCTGGGCCGGTTGCCGGAGCTGGTGGAGCAGGCGGCCGCGGCCGGGCTGACCGTGGAGATCGAGGGCGAGTCGCCGCAGCTGCCGCCCGGTGCCGACCTCGCCGCCTTCCGTATCGTCCAGGAGGCGCTGACCAACGTCGTACGGCACTCCGGATCGCGGCACGCGCGCGTGCGGTTCGCCCACGACGGCGACGCGCTGCGGCTGCGCATCGACGACGACGGTCCGGCCACCGGCGACGACGCCGGGGGCAGCGGGAAGGGGCTGGCCGGCATGCGGGAACGGGCGGCCGCGCTGGGTGGCACCATCGAGGCGGGCCCGCGCCCCGACGGCGGCTTCCGGGTGCTCGCCGTACTGCCGTCGCACCCCAGGGAGGACCAGTGATCCGGGTACTGCTCGCCGACGACCAGTCGCTCGTGCGGGCCGGTTTCAGGGCGTTGCTGGACGCCCAGCCGGACATCGAGGTGGCCGGGGAGGCGTCCGACGGCGAGGAGGCGCTGCGCCAGGTGCGCGAACTGCGGCCGGACGTCGTCCTGATGGACGTCCGCATGCCCCTGATGGACGGTCTCGCCGCGACCCGGCGCATCACCGGCGACGCGGAGCTGAAGGACGTGAAGGTGGTCATGCTCACCACCTTCGAGCTGGACGAGTACGTCTTCGAGGCGATCCGCTCCGGCGCCTCCGGTTTCCTGGTCAAGGACACCGAACCGGAAGAACTCCTGCGCGCGGTACGGGCGGTGGTCCAGGGCGACGCGCTGCTGTCGCCGGGCGTCACTCGCCGGCTGATCGCGGAGTTCGCGGCCCGCTCCAAGGAACCCGCGGCGGCGGACGCCCTCGGCCGGCTCACCGAGCGCGAGCGGGAGGTGATGGCGCTGGTCGGCATCGGCCTGTCCAACGAGGAGATCGCCCGCCGGCTGGTGGTCAGTCCGCTCACCGCCAAGACCCATGTGAGCCGCACGATGGTGAAGCTGGGCGCGCGAGACCGCGCCCAACTCGTGGTCCTGGCCTACGAGTCGGGATTGGTACGGCCCGGCTGGCTGGGCTGAGCCGCCTGCCGGAAGCGCACCAGCACGCTCACCACCCGGGCCGCGAACACGACCGGTGCGACCGTCATGCCGAGCCGCAGCAGGACCTTGGACAGCAGCGGCGGCAGCTCGAAGAGCAGTGCCGGCCCGGCCACGGCCCCGAACAGCACCGCCGCCGCGAAGGCGGCGCTCACCAGCGCGTAGCCGATCTCCACCGTCGCCGCGTCCTGTTGGACCTTGCGGCGTCCCCCGTGTGCGTACATTCCCCCAGCTTCACAGACGGGCGCCCCGCCGGGCCAAAGGCCCCCCCCGAACCCCCGGTGGATGCTTCCCCCAAATAAACGACCCCCACCCCCACCCCATCAGCCACCACCACC
>NZ_JBSHAY010000011.1:106232-267780 GCF_053611725.1 Streptomyces sp. NPDC054783
TGGCGGGGCCCCCGGTGTGCTAAATTCCCCCCACTAAAACAGGGGGGCGCCCGGGGGGGAAACCGCCCCCGCGGCACGCCCGGTTGGAGGCTTCCCCCTAGTCACGGACCGCCACGCGCTCCGCTTCTGCCTCCTCCACGGTGGACCTGGCGACCACGAGGGACCGCTGTGTACGCCGGCCGCGCAGACCGGTGAGGGTGATCAGCAGACCGGCCGCCGCGATGCCCGTGACGACCATGAAGCCCGGCCGGTAGCTGTCCAGGACGGCCTGCGGGGTGGCGTGCGCAGGGGTCTTCGCAGTCACCACGGCGGTGACCACGGCCAGGAAGATCGCGCCGCCCACCTGCACCGAGGTGTTGAGCAGACCGGAGACCATGCCCTGCTCGTGGTCCTCGACCCCGTTGGTGGCCTGGATGTTGAGCGACGGGAAGACCAGCGCGCAGGCCGCGCCGATCAGCAGCATGGACGGCAGGATCACGGCCGCGTACACCGGGTCGAGGTCGACCCGCAGGAACAGGGCGTAGCCGAGGACCATGAAGGCGAAGCCGGTGGCGATCAGCCGCGGGGTGCCGAACCGGTCGACGACTCCGCCGACCTTCGTCGAGGACACCGCCACCAGCGCTCCCGCCGGCAGGAACGCCAGTGCCGTGTGCAGCGCGGACCAGCCGAGCAGGGACTGCATGTACAGCGTGGTCAGGAACTGGAAGCCCACGTAACTGCCGAAGAAGGCGATCGCGCCGAGCTGGGCGCGCACCTGGCTGCCCGAGCGCAGCACACCCAGCCGGATCAGCGGGCTCGGCGAGCGCCGTTCGACCAGGACGAAGGCGGTCAGCAGGACTGCGACGGCGAGGAAGGACAACAGCGTGCGGGCCGAGGCCCAGCCTGCCTCGGGCGCCTGGACGACGGTGAAGACCAGCAGCAGCATCGCCGCGGTACCGAGGACGGCGCCCGGGATGTCGTAGCCGTCGTGGTTGTCCTCGCGGGCGCTGCGCGGCAGCAGCCGCAGGCCGGCGAGCAGCGCGAGGAGGGCGATCGGCGCGGGCAGCAGCATGGTGAAGCGCCAGCTGGCCTCGGTGAGCAGGCCCGAGAGCACCAGGCCCATGGAGAAGCCGGTGGCGGCGCAGGTGGTGTAGATGGAGAGGGCGCGGTTGCGCAGCGGGCCCTCCGGGAACGTCGTGGTGATGATCGACAGGCCGGCCGGGGCCGTGAAGGCCGCGCTCAGGCCCTTGACGAAACGGCTGGCGATCAGCAGCGGACCCGAGTCCACGAGCCCGCCGAGCAGCGAGGCGAGCGCGAAGACACCGAGGGCGACGAGGAACACCTGACGCCGGCCGAGCAGGTCGGCGGTGCGGCCGCCGAGGAGGAGCAGGCCGCCGTAGCCCAGGATGTAGCCGCTGACGATCCATTGCAGCGTCGATGTGGACAGGTGGAGGTCGGAGCCGATGGACGGCAGCGCGACGCCGACCATCGACACGTCCAGCGCGTCCAGGAACATCGCCGCGCAGAGCACCAGCAGGGTGCCCCACAGCCGGGGGGTCCAGCGAACCGCCGGGGACGGGGCCGCGGAGGGGGTGAGCGGAGAGGTCATGGCGAAGACACTACATGCGCATGCATCGAATGCAAACGCATTTAATTCCGATGCAATAATCTTGTTTCTCTGCTACGGTGCGGCCCATGGCGTCGAACAGGGCCGAGCAGGCGCTCGTGGAGCAGTGGCGGGACATCCTCGCGCTGCATGCCCGCACCCAGTGCGAGCTGGATCGGGCGCTGCACGGACACGGCCTGTGCGCCAGCGACTTCGAGGTCCTCGACCTGCTGGCCGAGGGCGCGGCGGCGGACGGTGGCTGCGCCTACCGCGTCCAGGAGATCTCCGACCGCGTCCACCTCAGCCAGAGCGCACTGTCCCGGCTGATCGGGCGCCTGGAGAAGGACGGCCTGGTCGAGCGCGCCATGTGTGCCGAGGACCGGCGCGGGGTGCGCGTGGCGCTCACGGCGAAGGGGCGCGCGCTGCACGGCGAGGTACGGCCGGTGCAGCGCGCGGTACTGAACCGGATGCTGACGGACTGAGCGCTGTCAGCTCCAGGTGACGGCGGACTTCTCGCGCCACAGTGCGGCGACCGACGCATCCCCGGTCACGCTGGGGAACGGCAGCCGGTTCCACAACGACAGGTACAACTGCGCGGCCGGCCCGGCCACTTCGCAGTCGGCGTCCCCGGTCGCCTCCCGCACGGTCACGGGCGGCTCCGGCGACAGGCGTACGGTCCACACCGCGCCGTCCACGTCCGTCGCCCGCATCCTGAGCACCCGCGGCTCTTCGCTCCGCACCCTGCTCTTGGCGCGCGCGTGGAACCCGCACAGCAGCTCGTCGACGCCGTCCGCGGCGAAGCCGGGGGCGATCTCGCCGGGAGTACCGCCCCTCGCGGACTCGGCGTCGACCCGGTGCACGGTCGTCTCGTGCGCCTGCCGCCGGGCCCAGAACGCGAGCGGCGACGGCGCCGGCAGGAAGTGCCAGCACTCCACGTCGGGCGCGGCGGAGGCGAGGGTGTCGACGAGATACCGGTGCCCTTCCCGGAACCAGGCGAGCAGTTCGGCGCCGTCCAGGTCGGGCAGTCCGCCGTCGGGGTGGTAGGAGGTGTGCCCCTCGGCGACGAAGGCGGCGGCCCAGCGGTGCACCATCCCGGTGTGCCGCAGCAGGTCGCGCACCTGCCATTCCGGGCAGGTCGGCACCTTGGCATCGGTCCCCGCCGCGGCGGCGGCCGCCGCGATCGACCGGCCCTCCCGGTCCAGTGTCTGAAGGAAGTCGGCAGTGTCCATGGGCGTGAGTTTGCCGGATGGGTGCTTGCCGGGTCGGTGATTTACGGGGTGCTTGCCGGGTCGGTGGTTTTCGGTGGGGCCGGCTGGGACCTCCCTGGGGTGGCCGACCGGGTGTGCTCGGTGCGGGGCCGATCGGGGCCGGACGGATGTGACCGGGCTTGTGAGCGGGGCTGGACACGCGCACGGTCACCTTCCCGCCGGACAACTGCCCGGACCGGCACGCTGGAAAGACCCCTCGGCAACCCCGCGGGCCTGGAATGCCCCGGGTGGTCCCACACGCCGGGAATGCCGGCGACAACACCCTGACGCAGCCGGCCCGCCCGGGGGCGGGTTCCGTCGGCTGCCGGCTCACGCGCCCATCGTCCGCCGCGTGGACACCCCGATGGCCGCGGCGACGGCGGCCAGTGCCGCGACGCTGGTGAGCGCGGCCGACAGGGAGAACCAGTCGGCCATGAACCCGATCGCGGGCGGCCCGAGCAGCATGCCGCCGTAGCCGAACGTCGAGGCGACGGCCACGCCGGACGGGCCGGTCAGCGCACCGGCCCGCTCCACGGCGACCGGGAAGAGGTTGGCGAGCCCGAGCCCGGTGACGGCGAAGCCGATCAGCGCGGCCCACACGGACGGCGCGAGTGAGCCGAGCAGCATCCCCACCGCCGCGACGGTGCCCCCGCCGATCACCGTGCGGGCACGGCCGAGGCGCTCCAGGAGGCTCGTGCCGGTCGCCCTGCCCACGGTCATGGCCAGCGCGAAACACGAGTACCCGGCCGCCGCCACGCCGGACGACGCCGCGAGGTCCTGCTGGAGGTGGAGCGCGCCCCAGTCGGCCATGGCGCCTTCGCCGTAGGCCGTGCACAGCGCGATCAGCCCGAAGACGACGACCAGCCCGCGGCCGCCGGTCCGCCGCGCCGCGGCACGGCGCGTCTCCGGGGGCGAGGAGGGCGCGCGGTCCACCGGCGCGGGCGGCTCCTGCCGCAGCAGGGTGCGCCCGGCGACGGCCGTGACGAGCAGTCCGATCAGGGTCAGGCCGAGCAGATGCCGCGTGGGGGAGAGCGCACCGGCGACCAGTCCGCCGAGACCGGCGCCGATCATGCCGCCGAGGCTGAACGCCGCATGGAACGACGGCATGATCGGTCGCCGCAATGCGGCCACCAGATCGACGGCAGCGCTGTTGAAGGCGACGTTGATACCACCGTAGGCGGCGCCGAAGACGAGGAGTACGGCGCCGAGCGCGGGCGCGGAGTGGGTCAGCGGGGGCAGGCTGACGCTGAGGGAGAGCAGGACGGCGCAGACCACGGTGACCGGGTGGCTGCCGTAACGGCGGCACAGCCGACCGGTCAGCGTCATGGTGATGACGGCGCCCGCGGAGACGCCCAGGAGGGCCAGGCCGAGGGCGCCGGCGGAGGAGTCGGTCTGCTGCTTGATGGCGGGGATGCGGACCACCCAGCCCGCGAAGACGAAGCCGTCGAGGGCGAAGAAGGCGGTGAGCGCGATGCGGAGCCGGGAAAGATCGCGGCGGGCACCCGGCACGACGCTGTGCGTTCGGGGTTTGTTTATTAGCGGCACAAAGTCAGGCTAGGTGGGTCGGCGGGGCGGGGCAAGGGATATTGGGGAGGGTGCGGCAGCTGGGCGGCGTGGTGGAGGCGAGGGGGTGTGAGGGGGGCGTATACCGGGCGCGTTCGTGCCGGTGCCCTGCATGATGAGCAGGCCGCGGTGAGCAGTCCCCGGTGAGCGGTTCCCCTGCCCAGCCCGCTTTCGTGTGCCGTGCCGACCATGCCGCCCGAGCCGCTCGGTTCGGCAGCTGTCCGCGCGAGCCCGGCAGCCTCGCCGCACACGCCCACGGGTTTGCCGTTCTCACACTGCGAGACGACCCGGTCTCCGCCACCACCCGCTTCGGCGACAACGCCTTCTGCCCCGCTTCGAGCCGCCCCGGGCATTTGCGTGACCAGAGCCCGAGTGGCCGGAAATCGACCGATGTGGCCTTGACCTGCACCGACTTGTGCTCGCTCGGACCGGCGGGGGCGTCAACGCTGCGGGATGCATGCCTCTTTCAGCGTGCTCCGAGGGCGTCGACGGGCACTCCGCGGTCGGATACAGGTCGGTTAATGCTTGCTCACGATCTGGTTGCCGAGGGGTGAGCGGGCCATGATGGGCCCATGACGTTGGCCTCGCGCGCGCTCGCGCAACTGGCGACCTGGCCCGACCTGAGCCAGGCGGTCCCGAGCTGCGGCCTTGGACAGGCGGTGAGTTCGGCCCAGGGCGAGATCGCCCACTTCCACTCGGAGCGCGATGTGGACCTGCGGCTGACCGACCGGGCGATCCGGCGGTTCGCCAAGGATCTCAGGGGCTCGGGCGCGATCAGGATCGTGCCCGGTTCGCAGTGGGTGACCCTGCGCCTCGACGCGGCGAGCGACGTCGACCTGTTGCTGACCCTGGTGAGCGTGGCGCTCCAGGCCCAGCAGGCCTGGCCCGACCCGCTCGACCGCCCACCGGCGGGCTGCAACGACCAGCGCGGCGCGGGCTTCGTGAAGGCTGACCACAGCGGTATCTGAGCCGGGCGGTGTGGCGCGGTGCGGTGGCCGTGAAAGCCGACGGTGGCGGTGAAGGCCGACCGCGTCCGGGTCGCGTCCGGCGTCACACCGTGACGACCCGGACGCCCGCCTCCTCGAAGCGGCGTACCGTCTCCTGGGCCACCGCCGTGTCCGTCACGAGCGTGTCCACCAGCTCCGCGCCGCAGATCCGGGCGAACGCCCGCTGGCCCAGCTTGCTGGAGTCCGCGGCGACCACCACCCGCTCGGCGCGCTCGCACAGCAGCCGGTTGATCGCGGCTTCCGCCTCGTCATGGGCCGCCGCACCGTGCGTGACGTCAAAGGCGACGACCCCGAGCACCGCCACGTCCAGCGTGATCTGCCCGAGCACCCCGTCCGCGAGCGGGCCGATGAGCTCGTAGGACTGCGGGCGCGCCACCCCGCCCGTCACCACGATCTTGAACTGGGGCCGTACGGCGAGCTCGTTGGCGATGTTGAGCGCGTTCGTCACGATGGTCAACGCGGGCGATCCGGCGGACAGATCGCCGCGTACGGCCAGGGCGCGGGCCACCTCCGTGGTGGTCGTGCCGCCGGTCAGCCCCACTGCCTCGCCGGGCGCTACGAGTTCGGCCACGGCCTTGGCGATGCGCTGCTTCTCCGAGGCGCGGCGGGCCGTCTTGTAGCGCAGGGGGAGTTCGTACGACACCCCGTGCACCACGGCCCCGCCCCGGGTGCGCACCAGCATCTGCTGCTCGGCGAGCTGGTCGAAGTCCCGGCGGATCGTCGCCGCCGACACCTCCAGCTCGGCCGCCGCCTCCTCGACCTCCAGCCGCCCGCGCTCGACGAGCAGTTCCAGCAGCGCCTTCCAGCGGGCGTCCCGGGACATCCGCGGCCTCCGTTCCCAAGTGTTCCCGGTGACCCTAGCGCACCCCTCTCTGCGCGCGAATGCTTGATACTGCTCGAAAACTCGCTATATCTTGCAGGAACAATCAGCAAGGGGAGGGTATGGCCATGAGCCATGTCGAGAGCGAGCTGAACAGCCAGCCGGAGTGCTGGATACGGGCGGCCGAGGAGGCGGGGCGGTACCGGGACGCCCTCCCGGGGCCGGGGGAGCGGGTCGCGATCGTGGGGTGCGGGACCTCGTACTTCATGGCGCAGGCGGTGGCCGGCCTGCGGGAGGGCGCGGGCCAGGGCGAGACCGACGCGTTCGCGGCCTCCGAGTTCCCGTACGGCCGGTCGTACGACCGGGTGGTGGCCCTCACCCGCTCCGGCACCACCACCGAAGTGCTGGAACTGCTCGGCGAGTTGAGCGGCAGGACCCGGACCACGGCCGTCACGGGGGATCCGGACACCCCGGTGATGTCGGCCGCCGACGACCTCGTGGTGCTGGACTTCGCCGACGAACGCTCCGTCGTCCAGACCCGGTTCGCCACCACCGCCCTCACCCTCCTGCGCGCCCACCTCGGCCTGCACGCCGACTCCGTCGTCGCCGACGCGCGCACGGCCCTCTCCACTCCTCTTCCCGAAGGGCTGGTCGCCTGCACCCAGTTCACCTTCCTCGGGCGCGGCTGGACCGTCGGGCTCGCGAGCGAGGCCGGGCTGAAGATGCGCGAGGCCTCGCTGTCCTGGACCGAGGCCTATCCGGCGATGGAGTACCGGCACGGCCCGATCAGCATCACCACCGAGGGCACCGCCACCTGGATGTTCGGCGAGGCACCCGAAGGGCTCGCCGAACAGGTCCGTGCCACCGGTGGGTCGTGGGTCGGCGGCGGGCTCGATCCGCTCGCCGAACTCGTCCGCGTGCAGCGGCTCGCGGTCGCCGTCGCCGCCGCCCGCGGCCTCGACCCCGACCAGCCGCGTCATCTCACCCGCTCGGTGATCCTCGCCCCCTGAAGCCCGACCCGCCGCCCGCGCCCCGGAAGGACACCTCAGTGCCCCTCGCGTCCACCGGCGAGCTGGTCACCGCAGCCGCCGCAACCAGATCCGCCGTCGCCGCGTTCAACGTCATCACCCTGGAGCACGTCGAGGCCGTCATCGCCGGCGCCGAGTCGGCAGGCGCGCCCGTCGTGCTCCAGGTCAGCGAGAACGCCGTCAAGTTCCGCTACGGGCGGCTGCTGCCGCTGGCCCGGGCGGCCGTGGCCGCGGCCGAACGCGCCACCGTCCCCGTCGCGTTGCACCTGGACCACGTGCAGAGCGACCACCTGCTGCGCCAGGCGCCCGACGCCGGGTTCAGCTCGGTGATGTACGACGCGGCCCGGCTGCCGTACGCCGACAACCTCTTCGCCACCCGGTCAGCCGCCGACTGGGCGCACACCCAAGGTCTCTGGATCGAGGCCGAGTTGGGCCAGATCGGCGGCAAGGACGGCAGGCTCCCGCTGGACGCCCACGCGCCCGGCGCCCGCACCGACCCGGACCAGGCCCGCGACTTCGTGGCGGGCACCGGTGTCGACGCGCTAGCCGTCGCCGTCGGCAGCGTGCACGCGATGACCACCCGCACCGCCGCCCTCGACCACGGCCTGCTGAAACGGCTGTCCGCCGCGCTGTCCGTCCCGCTCGTCCTGCACGGCTCCTCAGGAGTCCCGGACGACGGCCTGGTCGCGGCGGTCGCCGGCGGCATCGCCAAGGTCAACGTCGGCACTGCGCTCAATGTGGCCATGACCGGAGCGATCCGGGACTTCCTCGCCGCCCACCCGGAGGCCGTCGACTCGCGCAAGTACCTCAGCGTGGGGCGGGACGCGATGGCCGGGGAGGTGCGGCGGATCATCGGGGTCCTCTCCCGGACGGCCTAGCCCCTCTTGACGGCCCTCAGCACCACGAACTTCGGGTCGGAGGCCACCAGTTCACAGTTGCCGAACAACCGCCTCAGCTTCACGTGGTACCCCAGGTGCCGATTGCCGATCACCCACAGCTCACCCCCCGGACGGAGCGAGCGCAGCGCCCCCGTGAACATCCGCCACGACGTCGCGTCGGTCGTGGCCTGGTGGGAGTGGAACGGCGGGTTGTTCAGGACCAGGTCCACACTGCCCGGCGCCACCCCGGCCAGCCCGTCGCCGACCCGGAACTCCGCGTGTCCGGGCACCCCGTTGGCCTTGTACGTCGCCTCCGCCGAGGCCACCGCCTGGAAGGACTCGTCCACGAACAGCACCTCGGCCGACGGATCGGCGAGGGCCACCGCCGTACCGACGACGCCGTTGCCGCACCCGAGGTCGACCACGCGGCCGGCGCCCGGTCCGGGCAGGTGCTGGAGGAAGAAGCGGGTGCCGATGTCCAGGCGCTCGGCACAGAAGACACCGGCGTGGTTGACGACCGGGCGCCCGGAGACCGCGCCGACGCCGTCCGGGAGGTCGTAGCCGTACGGCCACGGGTTCGCCGGCCGCTCCAGCGCCGGGTCCGGGGTACAGAAGATCAGCCGGGCCTTCTGGCGCGCCAGCGAGGTCCGGGTCGGGCCCAGGATCCGCTCGAACAGCTGCAGCGTGGAGGTGTGGATCTCCTTCACCATCCCCGTGCCGACGACAACAGTGCCGGCGTGCACGGCGGGAGCCAGCCGCAGCAGCTGGTCCTCCAGCAGCGCCAGGCTCTTCGGCACCCGCACCAGCAGCACGTCCACCCGCTGCGGCGGGGGATCCTGGGTGGTCAGCAACTGGACGGCGCCGGGCTCGACACCGGCCCGCGCCAGATTCGCCCGGGTCGCCTCCTGGCTCAGGAAGGAGTCGGTGATCTGCGTCGGCCGGTGCTCCGCGAGCGCCGCGGCCAGCGCCCCCCAGCGGTCCCCGACCACCACGACCGAGCCCGTGAGCGGCACCCCCTCCTCGGCCAGGTGGCGCAGCAGGTACGCGTCGGCGGCGTCCCAGGCACGCAGCCGGTCGCGGGGATCCTCGGGGAAGCGGGACAGCTCGACCTCGCCCCACGGTGTCGTCATACGGTCGCTCATCGTGCCTCCCAGGCTAGCGGAGCCGCAGCTCAGGGCGGGTGGGGCGGGCCTGCGGCAAGATGGAGCGTGTGGACGCGGAGCTGTTTCCCAGGGGGCGCGCTCAGGTCGCACCGGGCGCCGTGCACGTCCCGGACTGGCTGGACGCCGGCCGGCAGCGCGAGCTGCTCGCCGCCTGCCGGCAGTGGGCGCGTCCGCCGGCCGGACTGCGCACCGTACGCACCCCGGGCGGCGGCACGATGACCGCCCGGCAGGTCTGTCTCGGCCGGCACTGGTACCCGTACGCCTACGCCCGCACGGCCGTCGACGGCGACGGCGCCCCCGTGAAGCCGTTCCCGGCCTGGCTCGGCGAGCTGGCGCGCCGCGCCGCCGTCGCCGCGCTGGGCCCGCAGGAGCCGTACACCTACGACATCGCACTGATCAACTTCTACGACGGCGACGCCCGCATGGGCATGCACCGCGACAGCGACGAGAAGGCGGACGCGCCGGTGGTCTCCCTCAGCCTCGGCGACACCTGCGTGTTCCGCTTCGGCAACACCGAGACGCGCGCCAAGCCGTACACCGACGTGGCACTGCGCAGCGGTGACCTGTTCGTCTTCGGCGGGCCCGCCCGGCTCGCCCATCACGGGGTTCCGCGGGTGTACGGCGGCACCGCGCCGGACGAGTTGGGGCTGTCCGGACGTCTGAACATCACGCTTCGGGTCAGCGGCCTGTAGGCCGCCGCACCTGCGGATCATGGGAGACTCGCCCTCATGAGCGGCAAGGCGGATCCCCGGACGGCGGGGGAGAGGACCACCTCGAGGGCGCGGCTGGACCGAGGGCGCGGAGCGCTCGGTCCCGCGCTGGAGCTGGTGCACACCGGCCGGGCGCCGACCCGGGCCGTACTCACCGCGGAACTCGGGGTGACCCGGGCGACCGCCGGTGCGGTGGCCGCCGAGCTGGAGGCGCTCGGACTGATTCGCGTGGATGCCCGGCCGGGCGCCGCGGCCGGTTCGCAGGGCCGCCCCTCGCACCGGCTGGAGGTCGCCGGGGACGGCCCGGTGGCGCTCGCCGCGCAGGTCCACGCCGACGGCTTCCGGGCCGCTCTGGTGGGCCTCGGCGGGCGGATCGTGGCGACCGCGCCCGGCTGCGAGACCGTCGACGCGGACCCGGCGAAGGTGCTCGGCTCGGTCGTCGAGACGGGCGCGGAACTGCTGCGCACGACCGGCCGGCGCTGCGTCGGCGCCGGACTCGCCGTACCGTCCGCCGTGGCCGAACCCGACGGTCTCGCCCTCAACCCGCTGCACCTGGCCTGGCCCGTGGGCGCCCCGGTCCGGCAGATCTTCGCGGAGTGCGTGCGCGCGGCGGGCATCACAGGGCCGGCCTTCGCCGGCAACGACGTCAACCTCGCCGCGCTCGCCGAACACCGGCACGGCGCCGGCCGGGGCGCCCGGGACCTGCTGTGCGTGGCCACCGGGCACCGCGGTGTCGGCGGCGCCCTGGTCCTGGACGGCCGTCTGCACACCGGCAGTTCGGGGCTCGCCCTGGAGGTCGGCCACCTCACCGTCAACCCGGAGGGCCGGCCCTGCCACTGCGGCGGCCGCGGCTGCCTGGACGTCGAGGCCGACCCGCTGGCGCTGCTCGTCGAGGCAGGCCGCGAGCCCGGCCCCGAGGTGTCGTTGCTCCAGCAGGCCAACGACCTGCTGCGCACCCAGTACGACGACCCGGCCGTCCGTACGGCCGCCGAGGCGCTGATCGACCGCCTGGGCCTGGGCCTGGCGGGACTGGTCAACATCCTCAACCCCGACCGCATCATCCTCGGCGGCCTGCACCGCACCCTCCTGGACGCCGACCCCGGCCGGCTCCGCGCGGTCGTCGCGGACCGCAGCCTGTGGGGTCAGAGCGGTGGCGTACCGATTCTGCCCTGCACGCTGGATCACAACAGTCTGGTCGGGGCGGCCGAGCTGGCCTGGCAGCCGGTCCTCGACGACCCGCTGGGAGCGCTGCGCTGACGGCGCTCCCGGCGGCCCCCGCCGGCCGGCGGCGGCGATTCGACGTCTCTGTTCTCAACAACATCGGAAACGGGAACGATCCCTGCCTCCCCCGGCGTTGGAATACGTGGAGAGAGCCTGTACGGCCGGCCGGGGACGACTCGGTGACCGCGATGAGGTGCTCGGTTCTCGAGACACCGAGGTCAACCTCTTGACCACTGTGGCCGCAGTCACTATTTTACGGTGGGAGTAGACCCGTAATTACCGGAAGGAGGCGACCAGCGGATGTACACCAGCTCTGATCTCGGTCGCCTCGCCCACAGCACTGTCTGGATTCCGGGTCGGATCGCGCACGGCTGCTGAGCACGCCGTTCTGATGTGCTCCCCCGCGGCACATTCCTGATTCCCCGTCACCATCTCTCG
This sequence comes from Streptomyces sp. NPDC054783, assembly GCF_053611725.1. Lineage (NCBI taxonomy): Bacteria > Bacillati > Actinomycetota > Actinomycetes > Kitasatosporales > Streptomycetaceae > Streptomyces > Streptomyces sp. NPDC054783. The sequence continues at coordinate 117,893 of NZ_JBSHAY010000011.1, forward strand.
GCACCTCGCTGTCGCGTGCCGTTTTGCGCCCGCTCATCTCACGTGGCGCGTCTGAACACAGAAAGCTGCCTGAAATTGGCGAACATGATGAATCGATCGATCGCGCACGGAAACGAAGGCCTGTCATGGTAGCGGCGCGGATCACGGTCAACGGGAAAGAAACACCGATTTCACCGGCTGCGCCCCACACCACGGTATTGGACTTTCTGCGCGAGCGTGGCCTCACCGGCACCAAGGAGGGTTGCGCCGAGGGTGAATGCGGCGCCTGTTCGGTGCTGGTGGCCCGTCCGGGGGTGAACAAGCCCACCGACTGGGTGGCGGTCAACGCCTGCCTGGTCCCGGTCGCGGCGCTGGACGGTCAGGAGATCGTCACCTCCGAAGGTCTCGCCACCGCCGGCGAACCCGGCATGCCGCCCACCCTGCACCCCGTGCAGGAAGAGATGGCGGTCCGCGGCGGCTCCCAATGCGGTTACTGCACGCCGGGATTCGTCTGCAGCATGGCGGCCGAGTACTACCGACCCGACCGCTGCGCGCACGCGGACTCGGCCGACAGTACCGACGCCGAGCACGGTCCGAACGGTTTCGATCTGCACGCGCTGAGCGGAAACCTCTGCCGCTGCACCGGCTACCGCCCGATTCGCGATGCCGCGTTCGCCGTCGCTACGCCCACCGACGAGGACCCGCTGGCGCGGCGTCGCGAGCAGTCCCCGCCCGCACCGGTTGCCACCGAGTACGCCCAGGACGACAGCGCCTTCCTGCGCAAGAGCACCCTGGCCGAAACGCTGCGGTTGCTGCGCCAGCGGCCCGACGCGGTGGTGGTCGCCGGCTCCACCGACTGGGGCGTGGAGGTGAACATCCGCTCCCGCCGGGCGGATTGTGTGATCGCCATCGACCGGCTGCCCGAACTGCGGGAGCTGCGCGTCGAATCCGACTGCATCGGGATCGGGGCGGCGCTGACGCTCACCGAGATCGAACGGCGCCTCGACGGCGACGTCCCGCTGCTGGCAGAGCTGTTCCCGCAGTTCGCATCCCGGCTCATCCGCAACGGCGCCACCCTCGGCGGCAACCTGGGTACCGGCTCCCCCATCGGTGACAGCCCGCCGGTGCTGCTCGCGCTGGAGGCGTCGGTGGTGCTCGCCGACGCCGACGGTGAGCGCGAGGTCCCGCTGGCGGACTACTTCACCGGCTACCGGCAGAGCGTGCGCCGTCCCGGCGAACTGATCCGCTCGGTGCGCATCCCGCTGCCGCTGTCGCCGGTCGTGGCCTTCCACAAGATCGCCAAGCGGCGCTTCGACGACATCTCCAGCGTGGCGGTCGCCTTCGCGCTCGACATCGAGGGCGGGATCGTCCGCAAGGCGCGCATCGGCCTGGGCGGCGTGGCCGCCACCCCGATCCGCGCCCTGGCCACCGAGGCGGCCCTGGAGGGCGAGCCGTGGTCGGAGGAGACCGTCCAGGGCGCGGCTCAGGCGCTGCAGGCGCAGGGCACGCCGATGAACGATCACCGTGCCAGCGCCGAATACCGCTCCGCGATGCTCGGCCAGAGCCTGCTGAAGCTGTACGCGCAAACCACCGAGGCGGTGTCGTCATGAGCCATCTGTCCGAGCGTCCCGAAAAGCCCGTCGTCGGCGTTTCGATGCCGCACGAGAGCGCCAGCCTGCACGTCACCGGCACCGCGCTCTACACCGACGACCTGATTCATCGCACCAAGGACGTGTTGCACGCCTACCCGGTCCAGGTCATGAAGGCCCGCGGCAGGATCACCGCGCTGCGCACCGGGCCCGCGCTCTCCGTGCCCGGTGTGGTCCGTGTGCTGACCGGTGCCGACGTGCCCGGCGTCAACGACGCCGGCATGAAGCATGACGAACCGCTGTTCCCCGACGAGGTCATGTTCCACGGCCACGCGGTCGCCTGGGTGCTCGGCGAGACCCTGGAGGCGGCCCGGCTCGGTGCCGCGGCCGTCGAGGTGGAACTCGAGGAACTGCCCTCCCTGATCACGCTGCGGGACGCGATCGCGGCGGGCAGCTATCACGGCGCCCAGCCCCTGATGCTGGCCGGTGACATCGACGCCGGCTTCGCCGACTCCGCGCACGTGTTCACCGGCGAGTTCCAGTTCTCCGGTCAGGAGCACTTCTACCTCGAGACGCACGCGGCGCTGGCCCAGGTCGACGAGAACGGGCAGGTGTTCATCCAGAGCAGCACCCAGCACCCGTCGGAGACCCAGGAGATCGTCTCCCACGTGCTCGGCGTGCCCGCCCACGAGGTGACCGTGCAGTGCCTGCGGATGGGGGGCGGTTTCGGCGGCAAGGAGATGCAGCCGCACGGGTTCGCGGCCGTCGCCGCGCTCGGCGCCAAGCTGACGGGCCGGCCGGTCCGGTTCCGGCTCAACCGGACCCAGGACCTGACCATGTCCGGCAAGCGGCACGGGTTCCACGCCACGTGGAAGATCGGCTTCGACGCGGACGGCCGCATCCAGGCCCTGGACGCCACCTTGGTCGCGGACGGCGGTTGGAGCCTGGACCTCTCCGAGCCGGTGCTGGCCCGAGCGCTGTGCCACATCGACAACACCTACTGGATTCCCAACGCGCGCGTCGCCGGTCGTATCGCCAAGACCAACACGGTCTCCAACACCGCCTTCCGCGGCTTCGGCGGACCGCAGGGCATGCTGGTGATCGAGGACATCCTGGGCCGCTGCGCGCCGCAGCTCGGCCTGGATCCCATGGAGCTGCGGGAGCGCAACTTCTACCAGCCGGGCCAGGGGCAGACGACACCGTACGGACAGCCGGTCACACAGCCCGAACGGATCTCCACCGTCTGGCGGCAGGTGCAGGACGACGCCGGCATCGCCGATCGCAGGCGCGAGATCGCGGCATTCAACGCCGCGCACCCGAACACCAAGCGGGCCCTTGCGATCACCGGCATCAAGTTCGGCATCTCGTTCAATCTCACCGCCTTCAACCAGGGCGGCGCGCTGGTGCTGATCTACAAGGACGGCTCGGTCCTGATCAACCACGGCGGCACAGAGATGGGCCAGGGCCTGCACACCAAGATGCTCCAGGTGGCCGCGACCACGCTGGGCATCCCGCTGCACAAGGTCCGGCTGGCCCCGACGCGCACCGACAAGGTGCCCAACACCTCCGCCACCGCCGCCAGTTCCGGGGCGGATCTCAATGGCGGGGCGGTGAAGAACGCCTGCGAGCAGCTGCGCGGGCGGCTGCTGCAGGTGGCCGCCTCCCAGCTGGGCGCGAACGCCGCGGATGTGCGCATCGTCGATGGCGTCGCGCGGGCCCTGGGGAGCGACAAGGAGCTGGCCTGGGACGATCTGGTGCACACCGCGTACTTCCAGCGAGTCCAGTTGTCGGCGTCCGGCTTCTACCGGACCGAGGGGCTGCACTGGGACGCGAAGACGTTCCGGGGTTCACCGTTCAAGTACTTCGCCCACGGCGCCGCGGCGACCGAGGTGGAGGTCGACGGCTTCACCGGCGCGTACCGCATCCGGCGGGTCGACATCGTCCACGATGTCGGCGACAGCCTGTCCCCGATGATCGACATCGGTCAGGTCGAGGGCGGTTTCGTGCAGGGCGCGGGCTGGCTGACGCTCGAGGACCTGCGTTGGGACACCAGCGACGGGCCCAACCGCGGCCGGCTGCAGACCCAGGCCGCGAGCACCTACAAGCTGCCGAGCTTCTCGGAGATGCCAGAGGAGTTCAACGTCACGCTTCTGGAGAACGCCACCGAGGAGGGCGCGGTCTACGGGTCCAAGGCGGTGGGTGAGCCTCCGCTGATGCTGGCGTTCTCGGTACGAGAGGCGCTGCGGCAGGCGGTCGCCGCGTTCGGGCCGAGCGATGTCAGCGTCGACCTGGCCTCGCCCGCGACGCCGGAGGCGGTGTACTGGGCGATCCAGTCGGCTCGCCAGGGCGAGGCCTGCCGCAATGGTCACGTCCGCAACGGGTCTGCCGCCAACGGGCACGCCGCCAACGGCAGGGTCCGAACCGACGCAAAAGCGTTGAGCGGTGCCTGACATGACGTGGGTCGCCGCGGTCGCGCGGTTGCGAGCACGCCGGGAGGCCGGCGTGCTGGTGACCGTCGCGACCGTGCGCGGTCACGCGCCGCGCGACGCCGGTGCGAAACTCGTTGTGGGGCAGACGCAGACGTGGGGCTCGATCGGTGGCGGCAATGTCGAGGCCGTCGCGATCGACCGTGCCCGGGAGATGATCGCCGTGTCCAAACCGGAGCCGGAGCTGATCGATTTCGCCCTGAACGACAAGGTCACCAACCAGCATGGCGTGCAGTGCTGCGGTGGCACGGTCTCGGTGCTGCTCGAACCGCTGCCGGTGGTACGGGCCGTGGCGATCTTCGGCGTCGGGCACGTCGGGCTGGAACTGGCGCGCATCCTGGCACGTCAGGACCTCGACCTCCATCTGATCGACACCCGCTCCGACGTCCTCACCGAGGAGCGGCTCGACGTGCTGGCAGACGCGGTGGCGCAGGTGCATGTGCATCACACGCCGCTCCTGCCCGAGGAGGTGCTGGAGGAGTTGCCGCGCGGCACCCACATCCTGATCATGACCCACGATCACGCCGAGGACGCCGCGCTGTGCGACGCAGCCTTGCGCACAAGCCATCTCGGCTCCATCGGGCTCATCGGGTCGGCGGCCAAGTGGGCACGGTTCCGCAAACGCCTCACCACCGAGGGCGGCCACGACGAGGCCACCATCGATCGGATCAAGACCCCGATCGGGCTGGCCGACATCACCGGCAAGGAACCCGCGACCATTGCCGTGAGCGTCGCGGCCGATCTGCTGCGCACCTTCGAAACCGAGGCGAACTGACGCTCTAACCGGACCGAAAGGGGGTGCCCCGCGCGTGCGAACGCACACATGCGGGGCACCCTTTTGGCACGACTGTGCGCAGAACGGGGCTCACTTCCAGTCGGCCGCGAACGCCCGCCCCGGATGTTCGTTGAGGATCCGGTCCACCGGCTCCGCGCCCAACTCGGCCACCAACCGTGCCCGCACCCTGCGCAGCAGATACGGCATCCCGGGCCCGCCGTCGACCGAGCGGGCCCCGGCGACCACCGTGTCGCCGCCGAGCAGCAGCCGGTCACCGAAGCCGGCCTCCGCCAGGGCCCGTACCGCCTCCGGCATCCGCCAGTCGGTGGCGTGATGGGCGCGGGAGGGCCCGTCGAAGGCCAGCCAGCAGCCCGCCCCGGCGGCCTGACGCTGCACCACCGGGTCGGGGAAGCGGTTCGGATGGCCCAGGATCACCCGCTCGCCGGGCACGCCCAACTCGCCGCACAGCAGGTCGAGTACGTCCAGCGCGGCGGTGCCCAGCTCCAGGTGGACGGCGATGGGCGCACCGGTGGCGTGGTGCGCCTCGGCCGCCGCCCGCATGGTCCAGTGTGCGTGCGCGTCAAGCGCGTGGAAGCCGCCCGCCACCTTGATCAGACCGGCACGCACCCCGGTCGTGCCGATGCCGTCGGTCAGCTCGGACACGAACAGCCCGGTCAGGCCGTCGCCACGCAGCCTGTCGAGCAACTCGGAGTCGTAGTGCGCGGCCTGGTGCAGTCCGGTGGCGCAGACCAGCCGCACACCGGTGGCCCGGGACAGCTGCGGCAGGTCCGCCGCCCGCCGCCCCATGCCGTACGGCGTCCACTGCACGACGGCCGCTCCGCCCGCCGCCCGGAACGCGGCCAGCTCGGCCCGCGCCGCCGCCAGATCGTCAAGCTCCTGGCCCGGCAACTGCGGGCTGCGCAGGAAGAGATGATCGTGCGCGTCGCACACGCCCAACTCCTCGGGCCGGATGTCGCCGAGGACCGTACGGACGTGGCTCACCACTGCCGTCCGCGCGGGAGCCGGTCCCGGCCGGGCGCGGACAGGTGCAGGACCTGGTAGAGGTCCCCGTCGGCCTTGGGCGTGTCGTGCTCCCAGAGCGAGAAGTGGACCAGCTCCCACGCGCGCGTGTCCACGGCCGCCGCAGCGAGAACCGCACCGTCCTCCGCGGCGAGCCGCTCGGTCTCGGCCGCCGCATCAGCCATGAACGCCGCCAACTCCACGCCCTCCGGGACCGGTTGACGCCGCCGCACGGCGAAGGCGGGCGCGGCCCCGGTCGCGGTGCCCTCCTCGAACGCCAGGCCCGTCCACTGCCGGATCGCCGGCCGCCCGAAGTCGTCGACCGGTCCCTGGAAGGCTCCTCCCCACAGGAAGCTGTTCATGCCCTCCACGGTGTTCCAGAGGTAGAACGGCCCGTACTGGTTCACCGGCGAGCCGTGCACCCCGCGCTCGCGCAGCACGTACGTCTTGATGCCGAGGCCGTCCCAGTCGTCCAGCAGATGCCCGACGCGGGCGACGCGGGAGCGGATGACGCCCATGTCGTAGTCCGTGGGCAGGGTGAACTCGTACTGCATGGCGTGCATGTCCCGGATCCTTTCGCGGGTCTCAGGTCTCAGGTCTCAGGTCTCAGGGTCCAGGCCTCGTCGGTCCCGGTTCTCCGCCGGACCCTGCCGGGTTGCGGGACGCAGTCCGGTGATGAGCACGTGAACTCAGTTCTCGCGTCCGGGAGTTCGGGGTGCGAGCAGGGAGAGCAGACCCCGCACCCCGGCGTCGAAGGCGGCGGGGGAGCCGGAGGCGCGGGCGAGGACATAGCCGCCCTGCACGGTGGCGAGGACGGCCGCGCCGATCTCCTCGCCGTCCAGCTCCGGCGCGAACTGCCCCTGCCGCTTGCCCTCTTCGACGAGCCCGGCGATCCGCTCGCGGATGGCGGCGATCGTCTCGTCGACCGGCGCGCGCAGTTCCTCGCTCGCGATCACGTCGGGGTCCATGGTCAGCCGGCCGACCGGGCAGCCGCGCAGCACGTCACGCTCGCGCAGCAGGTACGCCTCGATGCGCTCGTACGGTGTGCCCGGCCCGTCCAGGACCCGCTCGGCGGTGGCGCGCAACTCCTGTGCGGTCCGCCGGATCGCCGCCAGGGCGAGATCCGGCTTGCCCTTGAAGTGGTGGTACATGCTGCCCTGGCCGGCGCCCGCGCGCTCCAGGATCGCCTTCGGGCTCGTGCCCACGTACCCGCGCTCCCACAGCAGCTCACGGGTGGACTCGATCAGTCGTTCCGAGGTGCTCATGCGATCACTGTACATACTAGTAGTTACAGTCGCCAGCCCCCAGGGCTCTCCGGGCCTCCCCAGGACCTGCCCGGGAGTCTCTATGGAGCAGTCCGCCGCCCCCGCCGTACTCCCCCGGAGGTACCCGCACTGCCGCCGGCCGCACGACGACCCGGACCCCCTGCCGGCGGGAGTCTCGTGGCATCCCCGAAGACCGGGGACGACGACACCGACGAGGAGATGACCCGAGATGCAGACCCTGGCCGACTGGGGCGGCGGCGGACCCGGCCCCTGGATCCTGTTCTTCCCGCTGATCTGGGCGGCCGTCGTGATCGGCGCCGTCACCTTCCTGCGCCGCACCGGCATGCGCGGACGCGGCGGCCCCTGGCGGCCCATGGACGGCGGACGCCCCGCCGGTGACTCGCCGCTCGCGGTCCTCGGCCGCCGCTTCGCTTCCGGCGAGATCGACGAGGACGAGTACTGGCGCCGCCTGTCCGTCCTGGAGGAGCAGTTCGGCCGTACGGGCAAGGGAGGCGCGGCATGACAGCGACGACCGCACTGGGGGCCGCGGCCCGCGTGGTGGACGCGGTGAAGGTGTACGGCGGTGGCGACACCGCCGTACGCGCCCTGGACGGCGTCGACGTCTCCTTTCCCGCCGGACGCTTCACGGCGATCATGGGTCCCTCGGGCTCCGGCAAGTCCACCCTCATGCACTGCGCCGCCGGCCTCGACACGCTCACCTCCGGCGCCGCCTACATCGGGGACACCGAACTCGGCGCGCTGGACGACCGGCGCCTGACCCTGCTGCGCCGGGACCGGGTCGGCTTCGTCTTCCAGGCGTTCAACCTGGTGCCGACGCTGACCGTCGCGGAGAACATCACCCTGCCCCTGGACCTGGCGGGCCGGCGCGGCGACCGGGAGTGGATCGACGCGCTCGTCGACGTCGTCGGCCTGCGGGACCGGCTGCACCACCGTCCCTCGGAACTCTCCGGCGGCCAGCAGCAACGTGTCGCCGTGGCACGGGCGTTCGCCGGGAAGCCCGATGTCGTGTTCGCCGACGAGCCGACCGGAAACCTCGACTCCCGCTCCGGGGCCGGGGTGCTCGGCCTCCTCGGCTCCGCCGTGCGGGAGATGGACCGTACGGTCGTCATGGTCACCCACGACCCGGTGGCCGCCGCGCACGCCGACGAGGTGCTCTTCCTCGCCGACGGCCGACTGGTCGACCGCATGGAGTCGCCCACGCCCGACAAGGTGCTGGACCGTATGAAGGCCTTCGAGGTGCGGTCGTGAACGCCTCGATCCGGCTCGGCCTCACCTCCCTGCGCACACACCGGCGCCGGTTCGCCGGCACCTTCCTCGCCGTGTTCCTCGGCGTCGCGTTCCTGACCGGCACCCTCGTCATGGGCGACACGCTGCGCGCCAGCTTCGACAGCATGTTCGGCGAGGCCACCAGCGGCACGGACGCCGTCGTACGCGGCGCCGACGCCATCACCACACCGGGCGAGGCCCAGGGCGTACGGCGACCGGTGGACACCTCGCTGGTGAAGACCGTCGAGCAGGTGCCCGGCGTGGCCGCCGCGGTCCCGAACATCCAGGGCGCCGGCCAGCTCGTCGGCTCCGACGGCAAACCGGTCGGCGGGCAGGGACCGCCCACGCTCGCCGGGAACTGGATCACGGACACCCGCCTCAACCCGTACCGGCTCGCCGAAGGCCGGGCTCCCGCCAAGTCGGGCGAGGTCGTGGTGAACCGGGGTGCCGCGAAGAAGGGCGGTCTGAAGATCGGTGCCACCACGACCCTGCGCACCCCGGATCCGGTGAGGGTCACCATCGTCGGGCTCGCCACCTTCGGCGGCCAGGACGGCATGGCCCAGGTGACGTTCACCGGCATGACCCGGGCCGACGCCGAGAAGTACCTCACCGCGCGGCCCGGTCAGGCGGCGTCCATCGCGGTGCGGGCCGAACCCGGAGTCAGCCGGCAGGAACTGGTCCATCGGCTGACTCCGGTGCTGCCCAAGGGGGTCGAAGCCATCACCGGTCAGCAGTCCGCGCAGGAGAACACCGACATGATCTCCAGCCAGTTCCTGACCGTCTTCACCACCTTTCTGCTGGTCTTCTCCGGCGTCGCCCTGCTCGTCGCCAGCTTCTCCATCCACAACACGTTCGCCATCGTGGTCGCCCAACGCACCCGCGAGAACGCCCTGTTGCGCGCCCTCGGCGCGGCCCGCCGCCAGGTGACCGCCGCCGCCCTCGCCGAGGCCTGCCTCGTCGCGCTCACCGCGTCCCTCACCGGACTCGCGGGCGGCATCGGTGTCGCCGCGGGCCTCCAGGCGCTGTTCCCGGCGATCGGGTTCCCGTTCCCCGACGGCGACCTGGTGATCAAGACCCTGTCGATGGCGCTGCCGCTCGCGGTGGGGATCGTGGTCTGCCTGGGCTCCGCACTCCTGCCGGCCCGGCGCGCCGGACGGACGGCGCCGCTCGCCGCCCTGCGCGAGACGGCCGTCGACACCTCCGGTGGCTCCCGCGTCCGCGCGTTCGCCGGGAGTGTCCTCGGCGCGCTGGCGCTCGCCACGACGCTGACCGGCGTCCTCGTCTCCCCGTCCGTGTGGCTGGCGGGACTCGGCGCGCTGCTCGCCCTGGCGGCCTTCGTGGTCCTCGGCCCGGTCGCCGCCACCACGGCCGTACGACTGCTCGGCGGCCCCCTGGACCGGCTGCGCGGGGTCACCGGCTCCCTGGCCCGGCGCAACGCCCTGCGCAGCCCGAAGCGGACGGCGGCCACCGCGAGCGCGCTGATGATCGGCGTGGCCGTTGTGTCGCTGTTCACCGTCTTCGGCGCCTCGCTGAAGGCCACGATGGACCAGACGGTGTCCCGGTCCTTCGCCGGCGACGTCGCCGTCAGCAGCCCGTCCTTCGGCGCGGGCGGCAGCGGCCTCAGCCCCCGGCTCGCCCCCGCGCTCCAGCGGCTGCCCCAGGTGGACACGGCCGTGGGGCTCGGGCGCGGCGTCGCCCAAGTGGACGGCAGGGGAAGGGCGCTGACCGTCACCGACCCGGACGCGCTCGCCCGCACCTTCGACCTCGGCGCGGTCACCGGATCCCTGCGCGACCTCGGCACCGACGGCATCGCCATCACCCGGAAGGAGGCAGACCGGCAGCACCTGCACACCGGTGACACGGCCAGGCTGACCTTCACCGACGGCAGGACGGAAGGTTTCACCGTCCGTGCCGTGTACGGCCAGTCGGAACTCGCCGGCGACTACGTCATCACCCGTGCCGCCTGGGCTGCGCACCGCACCCAGGACGCGGACACCGTGATCGCCGTGACCTTCAGGCACGGGGTGGGCACCGACGCGGGCAAGGCGGCCGTACGGAAGGTCGCCGCGCAGTACGGCAACCCGTCCGTGCAGACCCGGGACGAGTACGCGCAGTCGTCGGCGGGCGGCATCGACATGATGCTGACCCTCGTCTACGCGCTGCTCGCCCTCGCGGTGGTCATCGCCCTGCTCGGCATCGCCAACACGCTGACCCTCGCGCTGCACGAACGCACCCGGGAACTCGGCCTGCTGCGGGCCGTCGGCCAGACCCGGGCCCAGTTGCGGGCCATGGTCCGCTGGGAGTCGGTCCTGGTCGCCGCGTTCGGCACGGCCGGCGGTCTCGGGCTCGGTGCCTTCCTGGGCTGGGTGCTGGTGAAGGCCTCCGACGGTGCGAGCGACACCGCGTTCGCCTTCGCGCTCCCGCCCGCGCGGCTCGCGGTGGTCGCCCTCGTCGGCCTCACCGCCGGCGCGCTGGCGGGCCTGCGCCCGGCGCGGCGGGCGGCCCGGCTGGACGTCCCGCGGGCCGTCGCGACGGAGTGACCGCGTCGCTCGGGCCGGGGCACCTGTCCACCGTGCTGTGTCAGGCCCGGCACGCATGCGGGTGTGTGGTGGGCTGGTCGCGCAGTTCCCCGCGCCCCTGGGGAGTTGCAGCCGGCGCACCCGCATTCGCGCCGTAGCTGTGGGCGGTCGTGCCTCCCCCAGTGCCCTGAGGGCCTGGGGGGACCCCAGGCGGCGCGGGTGGGGGGCGGGGGTCCCCCCGCTCGGGCGAAGCCGAGAGTGGGGGAGGCACCCGGACAGTGCCGGCAAGCGAGCCCCTGGTCGGCCCTCGGCGCGGGCAGGTCACCGCCCGGTCAGCCCGCAAGGGCCGACCGGGCGGGAGTCTGCGCTCCAGCGGGAGTGCGAGCCGCGCTCGCCGCCGGAGCCGCCGCGAGGGGGGCTTCGGCACCGAGTGCGACCCCGGCGCCGACAGGCGTCCCCGTCGGTGCCTTGGCCGCCACGCCGACGCGGACGGGCTCGGGCGCCGGCCGTACCTCGGCGGCGCGGCGCGGGGCGTGGGCCGGTTGCGGTCGTACCACCGCCGGGGCGGGCAGCGTGAACCAGACGACCTTGCCGTTCTCGCCGTCCGGCCGCGCGCCCCAGCTCTCGCTGACCGCCGCCACCATCGCCAGCCCCCGCCCGCAGGTGGCCAGCGGACCACCGTCCGGCAGGTCCGCGACGTCGGCCGGCACCGGAAGCCGTGGGTCGTTGTCGCGCACCGAGACCGTGAGCCGGTCCGGCGCCAGCTCCAGCTCGACCGTGCACGACTTGTCGGGCCTGGCATGCCGGTGGACGTTGCTGAGCAGCTCCGTCACACCGAGCGCGGCCCGGTCTATCAACGCGTCCATGTGCCAGTAGCGCAACTGCGCAGATACGATTCTGCGGACCTGGCCGATCCGCGACGGCAGGGCTTGGAGCTCCACCGTGCAGTGCCTGCTTGGGTGACTGATCACGGCTGCGACTCCCCGGTGTAGAGGTCCGAGAGGACCGGAAGAACACGGAGAACAACGGATCCAGCAGGGTGTTTGCGTCCAAACGTCCGCCTGCTGTCGTGGCCGGCGGGCTGGTTCGCAGCGTTATCGCCGGTAAACCCAGAGTGACGTGAGACCAGCGTGACGCAGCGGATGCGGTCCCGCAACTCGCCGCGACGGACCGCTGCTCGGAGTAACACGACCGGCCCGTTCCCCGGCCGGCGGCCGTACGGCCTTCAGTGGCCGCGTCCGGCGGCCCGGCGCACCGCCTCGATGAACCGCCGTGCCGCGGGCGGACCCGGCTCGCCCGGAGCGGGATCGTGCTCGCCCAGCGTCAGCAGGTACCGCTTGCCGTTGAGATCGGCCAACGCCTTGTCGTCCGGCCGGAACCACGGCCTGGACGCGCGCACCGCCTGCACCGGGGCACTGTCGATCTCGCTGCCGTAGCTGGTGAGCAACTCCAGCCTGCCGTCGTTGATCCTGACCTGACCGGCCCGGGTGAGCGAGCGCAGCCGCTTGCCGATCCGCACGCCCGTGGCTGTGAACTCCGGCTCCGCCATCCTTCGCCGCCCCCTTGCCCGTGTGCTTCCGCGATCCGGTGTGCGCTCGCGTCCGATCCGGTGTGCGCCCGCGTCCGGTGACGGCGTGCGCCTGCGTTCGGGACGATCGTCCCGTCGCGTGCAGTCTGCCCCGATGCGGCCGGGAGCACCAGTACGCGCGAGACGCCCGCCCAAGCCGCCCGGAGCACTCCCGCCAATGCGCCCCCGCATGACCCCCACGCCGTGGGCCCCAGGGCCGCTTTGGGTGGCTCAAAGATGCGTTTATGCAGGTGGGAAGCGGTGTGAAAGATGCCTATGCTCGAGATGCCGGCCGCGTCAGGCGTCGTCGGCGCCCAGCGTAAGGAGCACCGCCGTGAGCACCACCGACCAGACCCGGACCGGCGCCACCCTCGACGTCGACCGCAGCGACGCCGCCTACCGCGACTGGCTGAAAGAGGCCGTCCGCAAGGTCCAGGCCGACGCCAACCGATCGGCGGACACGCACCTGCTGCGCTTCCCCCTCCCCGAGCACTGGGGCATCGACCTCTACCTCAAGGACGAGTCGACGCACCCCACCGGAAGCCTCAAGCACCGCCTCGCCCGCTCCCTGTTCCTGTACGGCCTCTGCAATGGCTGGATCCGCCCCGGCCGCCCGGTCATCGAGGCCTCCAGCGGCTCCACCGCCGTCTCCGAGGCCTACTTCGCCAAGCTGATCGGCGTGCCCTTCATCGCGGTCATGCCCCGCACGACGAGCGCCGAGAAGTGCCGCCTCATCGAGTTCCACGGCGGCCAGTGCCACTTCGTGGACGACTCGCGGAAGATGTACGAGGAGTCCGCCCGCCTCGCGGTGGACACCGGCGGCCACTACATGGACCAGTTCACCTACGCCGAGCGGGCCACCGACTGGCGCGGCAACAACAACATCGCCGAATCGATCTTCCGCCAGCTGGAGTTGGAGCGGTTCCCGGAGCCGGCCTGGATCGTCGCCACCGCCGGCACCGGCGGCACGTCCGCGACCCTCGCGCGCTATGTCCACTACATGCAGTACGACACCCGTATCTGCGTCGCCGATCCGGACAACTCCTGCTTCTTCGAGGGCTGGACCACCGGCGATCCGGACGTCACCTGCGACTGCGGCTCGCGGATCGAGGGCATCGGACGGCCGCGCATGGAGCCGAGTTTCGTGCCCGGGGCGATCGACCGGATGATGAAGGTCCCGGACGCGGCGAGCGTCGCCGCCGTACGGGCCCTGGAGCGGGCCATCGGCCGCAAGGCGGGCGGCTCCACGGGCACCGGGCTGTGGAGCGCGCTGAAGATCGTCTCCGAGATGGTGGCCGAGGGCCGCCGGGGCAGCGTCGTCACCCTGCTGTGCGACCCGGGCGACCGCTACCTCGACAAGTACTACTCCGACGCCTGGCTCGCCGAGCAGGGCCTGGACATCACGCCGTACACGGTGGCGATCGAGACCCTGCTGGCCACGGGGGTGTGGCCGGACTGAGCCGGTCCCGTCCCTCCGGCGGCCGGTGCCCAACGGGCGGGTGACGGGGTTGTGAGGGTTTGGTGACGTCTCAAATGGGGTTCTGGGCAAGGCGGTTGCGCCTGTGTGACTGATAAGATCATCCCACTTTTCGGTGGGCTGACGGCGTGTCATGAACGCGTACGGGGGGACAGTCTCAAAGGCACCATCGCGCTCGCACGATCCCGGGCGCGATGCGACTTGAAGAGAGTCTCATGACGTCATTGACCACGGATCCACTGCTGTGGATCTTGCTGGTGGTGCTCGTCGCTGCGGTCGTCGCAGTGATGCGAGCCCGGAGAACCAACATGGCGCTCCGAAGAACGAGAAAGGATCTCGAGGCAGGACTGGGACAGGCCCGCGGCGACGTCGGGCAGCTCCACACGCACGTCGCCGCGCTGACCGCACAGCATCAGCGTGACCTGGCCGACGTACGGGCCGACGCGGAGGCTTCGACCAAGGCGGTGCTGAAGTCCGCGATGGGCACGCTCCAGTCGCTCGCCGAGGAACAGCAGGTCCTCCTGGACAGCCTGCTGAGGAAGTACGGCGACACCACGGACGTCCTGGCCGACCTGATGACGGTCGACCACACCGGCAGCCAGTTCGGCCGCCGCGCCAAGGGCATCTCCGTGCTGTGCGGCGGATGGCTGGGCCGGCGCGAGGGCGCCGCCACGGTCTACGACGTCGCCCGCAGCGCCCAGGGCAGGATCAAGGACTTCGACCGGGTCAGCGTCCACTCGCAGGTCAACGTCTCCCTCGTCGGCAAGGCGGTCGAGCCCGTCGCCGTCGTACTGGCCGAACTGCTGGACAACGCGACGACCTACAGCGCGCCCGGAACGCCGGTCGAGGTCAACATCCAGACCGTGCCCACCGGGGTCTGCTACATCGTCGACGACGCCGGACTGGGCATGGACCAGGAGACCAAGGACCGGGCGGCGGCCCTGCTGTCCGTGGACGGCCCCGTCGACATCACCGGTCTCGGCGATCCGCCGCGGTTCGGCTTCGCCGTGTGCGGCATGCTCGCCGCCCGCTACGGCTTCGCCGTCTCCGTCGGTTCCGTTTCCCCCTACGGCGGAGTGCGTGCAGTGATTCGTGTGCCCGAAAGTCTCCTCTCGGCCGACACTCCTGCCCCGGCGGCCGGCGCCCAGAACGACCAGGACGCCGCGGCCCCGGAGGCCGCGCCCCAGCGACTGGCGCCGGTCCCCGTCGTGGGCCCCTCGCACGTGGTGGGAACGACCACGGGAGGTCTGCCCAAACGCCGGCGGCGCAGCGGCTCCGTCACCGTGGTCCCGGCCCCCGACACCGGCCAGGAGGGGGCTGCCGAGCCGGCCAGCGAGGTGACGGCGTCGCGGATCGGGGCGTTCGCGCGCGGAACTCACCTCGGGCGGACCACGCAGACCACGGAAGGACCTGACAACCAGTGAAGATCGACCTGTCCTGGGTGCTGAACGACGTGCTCGAAGTACGCGGAGCCCGGCACGCGATCCTCGTCTCGGGAGACGGGCTGCTGTTGCAGCGCTCGGACGACATCGGGCGCGACGATGCCGAGACGAACGCCGCCGCGATGAGCTCGATGCAGTCGCTGAGCCGTGCCGTCGCGGGGTTCGTGGGAGCGGGACACGGAATCTGGAAGCAGACGCTGCTGGAGTACGACGGCGGCTGGATCTTCCTGATCGCCGCCGGCCAGGGCTCGTACCTGGCCGTGTCGGCCGCGCTGGACGTCGACATGGAGGCCGTGTCCTTCCGCATGCAGAAGACGGTGGTCGCCCTGAGCAAGGCGATGAGTGTGGGGCCGCGCTCGGAGAACGGTGCCGCGGTATGACCAGGCCCGGCGAGGAGGCCTCCGTCACCAGCGAGTTCGTCCGCTCCTACGTCATCACCGGCGGCCGGAGCCTGCCGGCCGCGGACGACCTGGCGCTGCACACCCTCGTCACGCTGGCTCCCGAGCGGACCTCTCCGCTGGGGGCCGGCCCCGAGGTGATGGCGATCTGGCAGCTGTGCGCGGGCGGCTACCTGTCGGTAGCCGAGGTCGCGGGCCACGTGGGCCTGCCGGTGGGAGTGGCCCGGCTGCTGCTGACCGATTTATTCGAGCAGGGCCACCTCCTGCGCCGCGCCGAGCCGCCCCGGGCTCAGAACGTTGACAGAGCGACCCTCGAGAAGGTTCTGCATGGACTCCAATCCCTCATCGGCTGAGACGGCCCCTGGATCCATCTACGTCTCCAGCGCGGTGACCAACGCTGCCAAGATCCTTGTCGTCGGGCATTTCGCCGTGGGCAAGACGACCTTCATCGGCTCGCTGTCGGAGATCACCCCGCTGCGCACCGAGGAGAAGATGACGCAGGCGTCCCTCCACGTGGACGACCTCAGGGGCGTGACGGACAAGACCACCACCACCGTGGCCCTGGACTTCGGCCGCCTCACGCTCAGCGACGACCTCGTGCTGTACCTGTTCGGCACCCCGGGACAGCAGCGTTTCATGCAGCTGTGGGAGGACATGGCCCGCGGCGCGCTGGGGGCGTTGCTCCTGGTCGACCCGGGCCGGCTGGAGGAGACCTTCCCCGTCATCGACCTCGTCGAGCGGTACGGCCTCGAGTACGCCATCGCGGTCAACGGCTTCGACCCGGGCACGGTCTACGAGGAGGCGGAGGTGCGCGAGGCCCTCGACCTGCTCCCGGACACCCCCGTGATCTACTGCGACGCCCGCGACCGGCAGTCCTCCGCCCACGCGCTGATCGCGCTCGTCCGTCACCTGCTCACCCGAGCCGCCTGACCCGCCCATCCGCCCGGGCCGTCTCCCCCCGGACCACCGGCCCGGAGCCAGCAGAAGGAACCCCATGGACCGCCAGTCAGTCCCCGCCCCCGCCGGCGCCAGATGCCCCATGCACGACGCCGCGTTCGCCGCCGACCCCCACCAGGTCTACGACCGGTTGCGCGCCCGCGGTCCGGCCGGACCGGTCGAACTCGCCCCCGGCATCGACGCCACACTGGTCGTCGACCACGAGACGGCCCTGCGCGTGCTGCAGAACACCACGCTCTTCGCCCGGGACTCCCGCCGCTGGAAGGCGCTGAACCAAGGGCACATACCCCTGGACCACCCGGTCCTGCCCATGATGGCGTACCGGCCCAACTGCCTGTTCACCGACGGCGCGGTGCACCTCAGGCTGCGCAAGGCCGTCACGGACAGCCTGGCCCGGCTCAACATCACCCGGATCCGGCGCGACGTCGAGCCCATCGCCGACTACCTCATCGACCAGTTCTGCGAGCGCGGCCGCGCCGACCTCCTCAACGACTACGCCAAACTGCTGCCGCTGCTGCTCTTCAACAAGCTGTTCGGCTGCCCGGCAGACATCGGTGACACCCTCACCAGCTCCATGTCGGCCATCTTCGACGGCAAGGACGCCCTGCGCGCCAACGAGGAGCTCACCGCCTGCCTCATGCAGCTGATCGCCCTCAAGCGCCGGCAGCCCGGCGACGACGTCACCTCCTGGCTGATCCAGCACCCCGCGGGACTGACCGACGAGGAGCTCAAGGACCAGCTGGTGATGCTGATGGGCGCCGGCGTGGAGCCCGAGCGCAACCTGATCGGCAACGCCCTGCTCCTGCTGCTGTCCCCCGACACCAGCGGACGCGACTCCGGGCTGCTGATCGAGGAGGCGATCGATCACGTGCTGTGGAATCAGACGCCCATCGCCAACTACGCCACCCACTATCCGGTCCAGGACGTGGACCTCGGGGGAGTGGTGGCCGAGGCGGGCACGCCGGTCGTCATCAGCTTCGCCGCCGCCAACACCGACCCCGCGCTCACCGAGGCCCGCCGCAAGCACAGCAAGGGCGCCCACCTGGGCTGGGGAGCCGGTCCGCACGCGTGCCCGGCCAAGGACCCGGCACAGGTCATCGCCGTCACCGCGATCGAGAAACTGCTCAACGCCCTGCCCGACCTGATGCTGGCAGTCCCCGAGAAGGACCTGGAATGGCGGCCGGGCCCGTTCCACCGGGCGCTGGTCACGCTGCCCGTGGCCTTCAGCCCTGCACCGGCCACCCACATCGCCTCCGCGCTGCAGAGCCGGACCGTCCCCGCCGCAGGGGAGCAGCCGCTTCCGACGGCACCGGGCGCCGCCGCCCGCCAGGAGCCGGCCAGGAAGAAGGGCTTCTGGAGCACCTTCCTGGACATCTTCCGGGTGTGACGCCTGAGATGTGGTTGTCTCATGTGCGGCATGTGACGGGAGCAACACTGTCGGGCGCATGACGAAGGAGAGGGGAAGGGTAGGTTCCGGCGGTAACGGTAGCGCCCAGCAACAAAGGAGCTTCGCGTGACCGCCGTTGGCGTCATACGCGGTACAACCCCCACCGACCGCCGAGCCGTCATCCCCCTCCTTCGTCGCCTCCGCTCCGCCGAGGGCCAGGCCAACCCCTTGCCCGTCTGGGACGGACTGCGCGCACTGGGCGAAGTGGTGCCTGCTCCCTGGGGCGGGTACTTCGTGACCGGATTCGACGCCTGCGACCAGATCCTGCGCGGCAGGGACTGGCTCGTGCCGGATTTCGCCTGGCAGCAACGCCGGCCGGACATGGCTCGCTGGCAGGACCCGGCGACCCGGGAGATGACACGGACGCTGTCCCGCCTGAACCCCCCCGAGCACACCGCGCGGCGCCGCGCCCTGGGCAACCTCTTCGACCGCGGCACCCTCGAGGCCGTGCGACCCCGGATCGCCGCCCATGTCACCGAGCTCCTGGACCGCCTCGCCTTACAGCTGCGGACCCACGGCGAGGCCGACTTCGTCACCACGGTCGGCGACCAGCTGCCCATCCACACCGTCGGCCACTGGCTCGCCATACCGGCCGAGCACTATCCGCACATCCTGGACTTCACCCACCGGCAGGTCCACGCCCAGGAACTGATCCCCACCAAGAGCGAGCTGGCCGTCTCGGCCGAGGCCACCCTGGAGATGCAGGCCTACTTCACCGGCCTTGTCGCCCACCGGCGCGCCCACCCCGGCCACGACGTCCTCAGCGGCTGGATCCGCTACTGGGACGCCCAGTACCCCGACGACCGCGCGGCGGCCGATCAGATGCTGTACGACCTGACGATGTTCATCACCATCGCCTCCCTGGAGACCACCGCGACACTTCTGGCCAACGCCGTGTGGTTCCTGACCCAGGACCCGGCCCGGGCCGACCGGCTGCGCCGGCATCCCGAGCACGTCGACGACGCGATCGAGGAGACGCTGCGCTACGACCCCCCGATCCACCTCAACTCGCGCTTCGCCGCCGACGACACCGTCCTCGCCGGTGTTCCCATCGCCAAGGACACCACCGTCCACGTCCTGTACGGCGCCGCCAACCACGACCCGCGCCGCAACCCGGACCCCCACCTCTTCGACATCCGCCGCAAGGGCGCCCACCTCACCTTCGGCGGCGGCGTCCACTACTGCCTCGGCTCGGGCCTGGCCCGCCTGGAGGCCCGACTCCTGCTCACCCACCTGCTGGAACGATTCCCCACCCTGCGGCCGACCGCGGGACCGACGTATGCGAACCGGATGGTCTTCCGGCGCATCACCTCCCTGAAAGTGACGACATGACCGCCCTCCCCCTCACGACCCCCCCGGCCGGCGCCGTACGGCCGACCCTGCGGACCCACCGGGAGGGTCCCGTCCTCACCGTCGAACTGAACACCCCCGAGCAGGGCAACACCGTCACCGACGCCCTGCTGGACGACCTCCTGGCGGTCCTCCAGCAGCAGGACCCGGCCGTCCGGGTGCTGGTGCTCACCGGGAGCGGTGACGACTTCTGCCTCGGCGGGGACCGCGGCGAGTCCGCCCGGCACCTCGCCCACGATCCCACGGGCAGCGCCATCCGCATGTCGGGGGCCAAGGCGCGGCGCGTCTGCGAGGCCCTGACCTCCAACCCGGCCGTCACCATCGCGCGCGTCCACGGAAAGGCCATCGGGGCGGGCTTCGCCCTGGCGCTCGCCTGCGATCTGCGGGTCGGATCCGAGGACGCGACCTTCCGGCTGCCCGAACTCGCGCTCGGGCTGCCCACCGCGTGGGGCGGCCTCCTGCCGCGCCTCATCAACGAGATCGGCGCCGCCCGCGTCCGCGAGATCGTCCTCACCGGCCGCGCCATCACCGCGGCGGAGGCCCAGTCCCTGTCCATCCTGCAGAAGGTCGTCCCCGCTCACGAACTGGACGCGGCCGTCGCCGCCTGGGCCCGGCCCATCGTCCGCCGCCCCCAGGCCGCGCTGCGCGTCACCAAGACCCTGCTCAACTCGCTCTCCGCGGCCTCGCGCCTGGCCGATGTCTCCGCACTGGACGCGGAACTGATGGCAGCGGTCATCACCGAGTCGCACCACGCCCTCGGCACCGGCTGATCAACGCCTCGCCAGGCGCCGGTCCAGGGACGTGACCGCGTCACGGAAGGCGCGCCCGAGGCCCACCCGGGCCAGCCCGAGGGCGAACCGGAACGGCGCCGACCCGTCCGCGGCGAAGGTCCACTGCACCCGGGTGCCCGTGCCCCGAGGAGCCAGGCGCCACTCCTCGGCCAGGGCGTGGACGCCTGGCGCGTTGGTGGCGTCGACGCGGTAGGCGTACACCTCGGGCGCCTTGGCCGCGAGCACCGTCTCCTCGAACCGCGTCCCGCCCCTGAGCCGGATTTCACGCCCCGCGCCGCCGTCGGTGGCACGGGCGAGCGTCACCGCCGAGAACCACTGCGTCCAGCCGGACACGTCCTCCGCGAGCGCGCGGAAGACCTGCTCGGGGGGCGCGGAGACCTCCCGCGCGAAGACCAGACGTACGGGCGCGGCCCCGACGAAGTCGAGGTCCACCGGGCGCAGACGACGAGCCATGGACGTAACCCCCTTGTGCCACTCCCGCCGGAGCGGTCGACCGGGCGGCCACCATAGCTGACAGACCCTCAGATGTCTGCGTCGTCTTCCCCGGGCTCGCCCGCCACCACCACCCGCAGGTGCTCGGAGATCTCCGCACGCGCCTCGGCGGGCAGGCCCGCATCGGTCACCAGCGTGTCCACCTGCTCCAGCGCCGCGAAGGAACTCAGGCCCACCGTGCCCCACTTGGTGTGGTCGGCGACCACCACGACCCGGCGCGCGGAGTGCACCAGCCGCCGGTTCGTCTCCGCCTCGGCGAGGTTCGGCGTGGACAGCCCGGCCTCGACCGATATGCCGTGCACACCGAGGAACAGCAGATCGAAGTGAAGGGCGGCGATCGCCTGGTCGGCCACCGGTCCCACCAGCGAGTCCGACGGGGTGCGCACGCCGCCGGTCAGCACCACCGTGGCAGCGCCCTGCCGCTGCCCCGAGGTGCGCTGTGCCGCGTGGAAGACGTCCGCGACCCGCACCGAGTTCGTCACGACGGTCAGGTCCGGCACCTCCAGCAGCTGCTGGGCGAGCGCGTACGTCGTCGTACCGCCGGACAGGGCGATCGCCGTGCCCGGGGTGACCAGCTTGGCGGCTGCGCGCGCGATGTCCTCCTTGGCGGTCAGCTCCAGACCCGACTTCGCCTCGAAGCCGGGCTCGTGCGTGCTGGCCTCGACCACCGGCACCGCACCGCCGTGCACCTTCTCCAGCACACCCTGGCGGGCGAGGGCGTCCAGGTCACGGCGTACCGTCATGTCCGACACGCCGAGCTTGCGGGTCAGTTCGTTGACCCGCACACCGCCCCGGCGCCGGACCTCGTCCAGGATCAGGGCGCGGCGCTGCTCCGCGAGGAGGTTCTGATTCTCACTCACGTACGCTCCGGTCCTTTCGCCGCAGTCCGTCCGACACGCCCGGTGCACCGGCCCCGACCAGGAGGTTCCGGTCGGCCGGAGATGCGCGGGCGTCCCATCTTGTCACGGGTCGGCACCGGTTGCGCCATCACCTGTCACGACGCGCACATGCCACATCCGCCAGGCCCGCCCCGGCCGGTGCCACACGGATCGGGGAGATTCCGTGACGAGAGGTGTACGACACCCCCGGACCGGAGATCCTGAAGCCCGCATCGACACTGTCCTTCTGTGCGTCACGGGGGTGCGAGAACGGTGGACCACGCACAGGAACGCCGCGGCGCGCGGCAGCCGGACGCCGAGCTGGAACTGCTCGTGCACGGGGTGGGCGGCACCACTCCCGAGAAGATGCTCGGCGACCCGCGCACCGTCCGGGTCACCGGCGACGACACGGCCGCCGTCTTCCGGCGCGCCGAGGACGCCGGGGCCGGGAAAGAACCCCTGGACCGGCCGGTCCAGGAGGCGTACGTCTGGTGCAACCTCACCTCCGGCGACAGCAGCCGCGCCCTGTGGCTGTTGCTGCTGCCGTTCATGGTGGTCAACCTCGCCCACTGGATGCGCCCCGCCGCGCCCGGCCGGCACCGCACGGTCCGCCTGTACGGCCTCCTCGTACGGCTTGCCGCCCTCAGCCTGACCGTGCTGCTGGTGGCCGCCGCCTGCGAGGTGGCCCTGGACCTGGTGGCCTGGCAGTGCGCCGGCGTCCGGTCCTGCGCCCACCGCCACTCCTGGCTGGCCTTCCTCGCACCCCCGGCGTCCGTGACCCCCGGCGGGCACACCACCTGGTGGAGCCTGCCCGGCCGCCGGCTCGCGCTCGCCGCACTCGTGCCGACCGCGCTGACGGCCCTGCTCTGGTACCTCTCCCGCCGGACCTGGAGCGCGTACGAATCCCATCGGCCCATGGCCCACGAGCCCGAGCCGGACAGCGACGGCAGCGCGCTGACCAGGCCCGGCTTCTGGTACGGGCGCCGTCTCGTGGCCCGGCTGCGCGCCGCGCACACCGCCGCGGCCCTGCTGACCGTCGCCGCCGCCGTCGCGGCCCCCGCGGTCCGCTTCGACCACCGGCCCGGCGGCCCCGCCGCCCTGGACATCCTCGGCCGGCTGCTCACCGCGGCCCTGCTGGCCTGGGCGGCGGCTGCCGTGGGCGTCGTCTGCCGCCGCGGCCGCAGCGAGAACCGCCTCGACCAGCAGCTCGACCGGCACCTGGTACGCCTCCTGCCGCTCGGCGCGCTCGCCCTGCTGCTGCTCACCGTGGTCTACGCCGGCTGGACCCGGCCCGGCTGGCGGTCCACCGGTCGGCTGCCGGGCGACCCCGCCTTCGGCGCCCTCATGCTGTCCCAGGGGCTGCTGGTAGTCGCGCTCGCCGTCGTGGCCGGGTGCCTCCACCGTCGCACCTCCGATCCGCGCGCCGGCATGCGGGGCCTGGGCGGACCCGCCGTCGCGCTGCTCGCCTGCGCGCTGGGCGGCGTGATGTCCGGCGGGGTCGCGCAGCGCGTCGCCGACTGGCTCGACGGCACCCACGCCGCGCTCCCCGGGCCGCCGGTCCTGCTGACCTGGCAGGCGTCCACCATCCCGCCGGTCCTCGCGGTGCTGCTGCTCCTCGCCGCCCGGCTCGGCCTCGGCACCGCCCGGCTGGCCCGCGCCGAACGCGACCGGATCCGCCACGAGCATCCCGGCGAACCCGAGGACCCGGGCCGTACCCGCGCCATCGCCCACGTCCGCGCCATGGCCACGCTCACCGACCGGGCGCCCCTCGTCGTCGCCGTGCTCACCGCGACCACTCTGCTACTCGGCGCTGTGGCGCTGGCCGGCGCGCTGGCCACCCGTAAGACCCCCGACGGAGCCGCCCGCCGCACCTACGACGCCCTACAGGCCCTCGCCGAGACCTCCCAGACACTGGGCTCCTGGCTGGTCGGCCTCGGCTTCGTGCTCTTCGTGACCTGGGGCAGGCGCGCCTACAAGGACGCCTCGGCGCGGCGCACGATCGGCATCCTCTGGGACGTCGGCACCTTCTGGCCGCGCGCCGCGCACCCCTTCGCACCGCCGTGCTACGCCGAGCGCGCGGTACCGGACCTGACCTGGCGCATGGCCACCTGGACGCAGCACACCGGCGGTCGGCTGGTGCTCTCCGGCCACTCCCAGGGCAGCGTCCTGGCCGCGGCCGCCGCCTGGCAGCTGCCCCCGTCCGTCCGCGGCCGGATCGCGCTGCTCACCTACGGCTCCCCGCTGGAACGCCTCTACGGCCGCTGGTTCCCGGCCCACTTCGGACCGCCCGCGCTCGCCGCCCTGCACCGCGACGTCGCCTGCTGGGGCAACCTGTACCGCAGCACCGACCCCATCGGCGGCCCCGTCCGCGTCCCCGACGACGACATGCCCGAGGTCGACCACGGCCCCCTGCGGGACCCGCTCGCCTACGGCCGCACGCCCGCGCATCCCCTCCCGGCGCCCATCCTCGGCCACTCCGACTACCAGGCCGACCCCGTCTTCGCCCGGGAACGCGCCCGCCTGCTGGGCCGGCTGCGCCCGGAGCTGCCGGGGCCACGGCCGGAGCCCACGGAGCACCGGGCCGACACCGGCTAGGCCGTGTGCTCGACGTACTCCAGCACGACTCCGCCCGGGTGCCGCACCGTCGCGTTACGACCGGTGGGCACCTCCCGCGGCCCGTCGAGAACCTCCCCGCCGTGGGCCGTCACGAGCGCGTGCAGCCCGTCCACGAGCACCGTGCTCTGCACCAGCCGGAACGGGGCGAGGGCCTGCTCACTGCCCCCGACCAGCAGAAAGCCGCCGATGCTCGCGACCTCCACATCGCCGTACGAGAAGCGTGTACGGACGTCCTGGCCGGTCAGCTCGCGCAGAGCGGGCAGCGCCCCGTCCAGGTCGTCCACGTAGAGCCGGGCGAGCGTCGCCGGCGCCTTCATCCGCGTCCTCCGGAAGCTCGTGCGAAAGGCCGGGGTGCCGGAGTGCTCAGGGCAGCTCCGGAAGGTCCTCCGCGTACAGCAGGGTCAGATCGTCCGTGCTGGGGTCCGCCAACTGGGCGACACGGCTCGCGTGCCGTTCCACCATCGCCTCGAAGGTCTGCCGGGCGGTGCGGCCGTTGCCGAACGCCGGGCCCTTCGGGATGGCCGTGAAGTACTTCAGCAGCGCCTCGGACGCGCCCGGCCCCAGCCGGTACTCGTGCTCGTCGGTCTGCTGTTCCACGATCCGCAGCAGTTCCTCGGGGCCGTAGTCGCCGAAGGTGATGGTGCGGGAGAAGCGGGAGGCGACACCGGGGTTGACGGAGAGGAAGCGCTCCATCTCCGCCGTGTAGCCGGCGACGATCACCACCACCGCGTCCCGGTGGTCCTCCATCAGCTTCACCAGAGTGTCGATGGCCTCCTTGCCGAAGTCACGTCCGGCGTCCTCCGGGGACAGGGCGTACGCCTCGTCGATGAACAGCACACCGCCGCGCGCCTTCTCGAACGCCTCCTGGGTGCGGATCGCGGTGGAACCGATGTGCTCGCCGACCAGGTCCACCCGAGACACCTCCACCAGGTGTCCCTTCTCCAGCACACCGAGGGAGGCGAGGATCTCGCCGTAGAGCCGGGCGACCGTCGTCTTGCCGGTGCCGGGCGAGCCGGTGAAGACCAGATGCCGCTTGACGGAGGCTGCCTTCAGGCCCGCCTGCTGCCGGCGCCGGCCCACCTCGATCATGTCGGTCAGCGCCCGCACCTCGCGCTTGACGCTCTCCAGGCCCACCAGCGCGTCCAGTTCCCCCAGCACGTCCTTCGACGTCCGCACCGGTTTCCCGGGCTCGGCGACGGTGACCAGGGGTTCCTGCTCCGTGCTGCGCTGCCCGGGGATCGAGCCGAGCAGCCCGGGGGAGTGCGACACGGTCTGCACGACGGTCTCGCGGACCGCGGGCCGCCGCATGCCGCCGCTCTCGTCGCTGGTGCAGTCCTCCACGACCGGGCCCGCCCCCGACGCGGCGTCCGGTCCGGCGTCGGCGAACTCGTAACCGCCGCGCGCGCAGCGCTCCGTGCGGCACTTGCGCAGCGTCGCCCGGCAGCCGTCGATCACATGGAAGCCGTATCCGGCGCTGCCGCTGACCCGGCAGTTCAGGAAGCTGCCGCGGCCGCCCGCGGAGACGTAGAAGCCGGCTTCGGCGGGGGAGTCGACCGTGCAGCGCTCGATGGTCGGGTCGGCGCCCTTGGTGACGATGACGCCGGTCTGGGTGCCGTCCAGGGAGCAGTTGTTCAGCGTGCCGCCGCTGCCGTGGTCGCGGAACCACGCTCCGGTCGCCGCCTCCCGGATCCGGCAGTCGTCGAGTTGCGCGGTCGCCCCGTCGCTCACCGACACCGCCGTGTTGCGCACCTGCGACAGGTCGCTGTCCACGACGTCCGCGCGCGAACCGCGGTCCAGCACGAACAGGGCGTCCGGCACGTCGTGCACCCGGCAGGAGTCGAGGACGGCCGTCGCGCCGTCGCTGACCCACACCGCCGGATAGTCGCCCGTGCTGTCGAAGATCTCGCACTGGTGGGCGTCCACCCGGGTGCCCGGATCCCACACCGACAGGCCGTTGCGCCCGAACTGACGGACCGTCGTGCGGGTCAGTGTGAGCACCGAACGGGAGCGCAGGTCGACCGCGTTCTCCGGGATGTCGTGGATGCGGCAGTCGGCGAGCGTGAGCACCGCGTCCGTGTCCAGGGTGACGCCGTCGGCGGTGGTGCGGTGCACATCGCAGTCGGTCAGATGCGCCAACGCCCGCTGGGTGACCTGCACACCGGAGCCGCGCACCTCGTAGATCTCACAACCCACCGCCTCCAGCGCGGAGTTCTCGCCCGTCACGGTCACCCCGGTGCCCGACGCGTGGTGCACACGGCAGCGCTCCAGGCGCGGATGCGCACCGCCACGGACGGCCACGCCCGCCTGCCCGGCGGCGACGACCTCGCACTCCTCGAACACCCCGCTGCCGCCGTCGAGTACGGCGACGCCGATGCCGGCCGGGTTGTCGACGGTGCACCGGCGCACGGTCGGCCGGGCGCCGCCGCGCACCTCGATGCCCGCGGCGGACCGGGTCACGATCCGCACGTCCATCAGTTCGGGCGTGCCCTCCTCGACCAGCAGTGCGGGCGCCGCCGCGTCCTGGCCCTCCACGTGCAGGTCCTGCACCACGGCCGAGGCGCGCACGGTGAGCGGCACACCGTCCACGGGCGCGATCCGCACCGAACCGGGGGAGCCCTCGGGGCCACGGAGCGTCACCGCCCGCTGGACCACGAGGTTTTCCCGGTAGGTGCCCGGGGCGATGGTGAGGACGTCGCCGTCGGCGGCGGCCTCCAGGGCAGCGGCGAGCGAAGCGTACTCGCCTGTGCGGCGCCGCCACCGCGACGTACCGGTGTGCGTCACCTGGACCGTGCCCTGTGTCATGGCGTTGCTGTGCCCCCACCTCGTCGTACTGATGGCTCGCTCCCTCGGGGGACCTGCCGTCGGCGCCGGGACCGCGACCGTGCTCAGCCCCTGGGGCTGGTGCGCGTTCGCGCTCCCGAAAACCTGCGCGTGCCCCTGCGGTTCGCTCACCCGCGGGTTGTCGCCGAAAGCGCTTCGGCCGGTCCACCGTAGCGTGTGCGTGCACGGTGGGTTGACCAGAGCCGGAAGGCCGTCAGCAGCCGGTGCCCGCCTTGCCCCAGTCCGGGCCCGCCCGGTCCCAGGCCTGGTCCCAGCGTGCGTACCGGCCGCGGAGCATGTGCCACAGGGCCAGTCGCCTGCCGCTCTCGACCAGGCCCGTGGCCAGCAGCGCCGCGCCGATTCCGGCGAGCACCGCGTGTGTCGTGGCGGTGAGGGAGTCCAGCGGGCGCGTCGCTATTCGGCCGTGAGGGTCGGTCCAGAGTCCGAAGTGGTCGCCCGGGTGCGGGGACTTGAGGTGCGCGAGGGCCGTGCCGTGCCGGAGGCTGCCGTCCGGCGCGGTCCAGTCCGCGAGGACACGGTTGCGGGACTCGCGGGCCGCCGTGGTGTCGGGGTCGGTCTCCAGCGGGGTCTCGCCCAGGTCACGCACCACCGTGGCCGTGACGAGGTGGCGCGTGTGCCGCTGTTCGCGCACGGAGCGCTGCAGCGAGGCCTGGGCGGCGGCGCCGACCAGACAGCCGGTCACGGGCGCTGCCACGGCCATCAGCACCAGCGCCACGAGGGCCACCCATGCCTCGGCCAGGTCGGTCGCGCGGCGCAGCGGATTGTGCCGCCAGCGCCACAGGCCACTGATTGCCCGCACGTCCCCACCCCCTTTCGCTCCGTCATAACCCCCGGCGGAGGAGCGCATCCGCAGCCCGGAGCAAGAGAGAGCGACATCACGTCCACCGCGAGCGGTCACGCACGCGGCTTCTCACGCATCTCTCATGCCCTCCCAACGACCGGGACCCGTCCCGGGTTCCCCCGCCACCGAATCGGAGTCGCGCTCTACCCCAGCACCCGCACCGGGTCCCCGACCCTGATCGTGCCGCGCGAGAGGGGTACGAGGTTCTGGCCGAAGAGCAGCCTCGATCCGACCTTGCGGTGCAGCGCCAGGGTGCGCAGGGGCTCCCGGCCGCGTACGGCGGTGTCCTGGTCGACGGTGGTCACGACGCAGCGTCCGCTCGCCTTCGCGATACGGAAGACCACCTCCCCTATGGAGATCCGGGACCAGTGGTCCTCGGCCCAGGCCTCGGTGCCGGCGATGACGGCGTTCGGCCGGAAGCGGTTCATCGGCAGCGGACCCTCGGCGGCGTGCGCGCCCCCGGCGATCATGGAGTTCAGGGCGTCGAGGGAGGCCGTCGTGGTGACCAGCAAGGGGTAGCCGTCGGCGAAGCTCACCGTCTCGCCGGGCAGGGCGTACTCGGGTTCGACGGGGCGGCGGGTGGCCGGATCGTCCATGTGGACCAGGCGGACGTCCGCTCCCAGATAGGTGCTGCACCAGGCGTGCGCGGCAGCGTCGGCCGGGACCGCCTCGACCTTCGTGCCGAACACGTTCACCGGCACGGTTCCGGCCGGCTCGGGCACGGACACCGTCAAGGGTGCCTGGCCGGGCGCGGAGAGGCGAACGCCGCCGCCGGCCAGAGGCTCGGCGGCGGCCAGCGCGAGGCGCGACTGTTCGCGCTGTGTGACGACCTTTCCCCCGTCGTCGATCAGCGTCCAGCGCCGGTCTCCGGCCAGGCCCCAGGGCTCCACCACAGCCTCCCGGGTTGTGTGACCCCGGAACGCCTTGACCGGATGGACGTGGATCGACTGCAGTTCGGCGTTTCCCATGCCGCCATCGTGCCAGGAGGCACTGACAGTGACAGGGCGCCGGTCAGTAGCCGCGGTACTGCTGGTTGTTGTACGGGTCCTGGTAGGGAGCCGGGGCGGGCCGCGGAGCGGCGGGGCGCATGGCCTCGTAACCCGTGCCCATGCCCATCGGACGCTGCTGCTGCGGGGCCTGCGGGCCGGGGTAACCCCGCGGGGCGGTGGCCTGCTGCGGGATGTACGCGGCGGGCGCCTGCTGCAGGGGTGCGGGCTGCGGCATGTGCGGGTAGCCGTAGGCGGGAGCCTGCGGGGAGGGTGCCGCTGGGAGGGCGGGCAGGGCCGACGGCAGGGCGGGCAGGTTGCTGCCCGTGTCGTAGGCGGCGGGGACCCGGATCGGGGCGATCTGCGGGGTGCCGCGCTCGGCGACGAGCGAGTCGTAGATCGGGGTGTCCGGGAAGGAGGCGGAGTAGTAGCCGCCACCATAAGTGGAGCGGGGGGAGGTCATGGCACATAAGTTAAGCCCACGATGTGCTCGTTGGGGAGACCGATAAGAGGGTTGTTTTCCGTGCCTGCAGTGACCGGGGATCCCCAATCTGAGCGAATTCGGCAAAAAGGGACGTCGGGCCGCGTTTTAATCGTGTAAAGGGCGAGTTCCTGCGGGGTTACCGGCAGTTGACCGGGGATCTTCCTGCGCCGGTCGTGGGCGTTCGCCGTACCGACGAATAGGTTGTGCGGGTAGCGATGACCTGGACGACCGAGGGTGTCCGGAAGCCGACACGGATGGGGGCGGGCATGTCCATGCTGAAAGGGGCGAACGCGCCGGTGCCGAGCACGGCACTGCGCGTGGAACTGGGCTGGCGCTCGGGACCCGGCGTGCCCGACGCGGACGCCTCCGCGTTGCTGCTCGCCACCGGGAAGGTCCGCTCCGACGACGACTTCGTCTTCTACAACCAGCCCGCCCATCCCTCCGGTGCCGTGCGCCACGAGGGCAAGCAGGCATCCGGCGCGGGAGTCACCGAGAGTCTGTCCGTCGACCTCGCGCGCGTGGAGGGCGCGATCGAGCGGATCGTCCTCGCCGCCTCCGCCGACGGCGGGACCTTCGGACAGGTCCCCGGCCTCTACATCGAGGTGACCGACGCCGTGAGCGGCCAGGCGGTCGCCCGCTTCGACAGCCCCGGCGCGACCGTGGAGACGGCCTTCGTGCTCGGTGAGTTCTACCGCCGCCAGGGCGGCTGGAAGTTCCGCGCCGTGGGCCAGGGCTACAGCAGCGGACTCGAGGGCCTGGCAACGGACTTCGGTATCACCGTGGACGAACCCCAGCACGCAGCGCCGCCCGCCGCGCAGCGCCGGGCGACACCGGCCCCGCCTCCCGCGTCCACCTCGATGGCCCCGCCCCCGACGACTCCGTCCGCACCCGTGCCCCCTCCGGGAGCCCGGCCGGTCCGCCTGTCCAAGGTCACCCTGACCAAGACGGCGCCCTCCGTCTCGCTCGCCAAGCAGGGCGGCACCTCCGGTGCCATGCGGGTGAACCTGAACTGGCAGATGCACAAAGACCTTTCCGGCTGGGGCGGCCGGTGGGGAGGCGGGCGAGGGGCGCTGGACCTCGACCTGTGTGCCCTGTACGAACTCGCCGACGGCCGCAAAGGCGTCGTACAGGCTCTCGGCAACGCCTTCGGTTCGCTCGACCGGCCGCCGTACATCCACCTCGACGGCGACGACCGCACCGGTGCCGTGGCGAGCGGCGAGAACCTCACCATCAACCTCGATCACCGGCAGGACTTCCGGCGCATCCTCGTCTTCGTCACCATCTACGAGGGCGCCAGCTCCTTCGCCGACCTGCACGCCACCGTCACCCTCCAGCCGCAGCACGGCGCCCCGATCGACTTCTCCCTCGACGAGTGCACCGTGCCGTCCACGGTGTGCGCCCTCGCCCTGATCACCGACACCGGCGGCGACCTCCTGGTGCAGCGCGAGGCGCGGTATCTGGTGCCGGAGCGCGGAGTGAGCCCGCAGCGGACCATAGACCGCGCCTACGGATGGGGCATGAACTGGACGCCGGGCCGCAAGTGACCGGGCTCAGCCCTCGTCGGGCACGGCATCGGGACGGGCGTACGTGCGGCCCTTCCAGGCGGCGCCGCGCCCCCGGTAGTGCTGCACGGCCGAGTCGACCGTCATCAGGAGGTACAGCAGCGCGGTGAACGGCAGCAGCGGAGCGAACCACAGCGGCTGCCGGTAGTAGCGCAGCATCGGCACGTACGTCCCCGCCATCACCGCCCACGCCAGAGCGCCGACGACCGCCGTCACCGCAGAGCCGCCCGCCGCTCCGACGACCACCGCGGCGGGCGGCACCAGGTACACCAGCGCCAGCCCGGCGACCGTACCGAGGAGCAGCAGCGGGTTGTGCCGCAGCTGGGCGTAGGCGCTGCGCGAGACCATCCGCCACAGGTCGTGCAGCCGCGGATACGGCCGCACGCTGTCCACCCGGTCGGCCAGCCCCAGCCAGACGTGCCCGTCGGCGTCCTTCACCGCGCGGGCGAGCGCCACGTCGTCGATGACGGCCTGCCGGATGCCGTCCGGGATGCGCGCCTTCTCCGCCATGCCCGCGCGCAGCAGGACACAGCCGCCCGCCGCCGCTGCCGTACGCGATCCCTTCCGGCCGATCCACCGGAAGGGATACAGCTGCGCGAAGAAGTAGACGAACGCCGGGACCACCAGTCGCTCCCACGCGCTCTCCACCCGCAGCCGCGCCATCTGCGACACGACGTCGAAGCCCCCGGCACGGGCCGCGGCCACCAGCGTGCGCAGGCTGTCCGGCGCGTGCGCGATGTCCGCGTCCGTCAGCAGCAGATACTCGGGATCACGCGCGCGTGCCAGGCCGATGCCGTGCCGGACCGCCCACAGCTTGCCCGTCCAGCCCGCCGGCGGTTCACCCGGCGAGGCCACGGTCAGCGGCAGCCCGCCCTGCCGCCGGGACAGCTCGCGGGCCAGCTCCCCGGTGCCGTCGGTGCTCCCGTCGTCCACCAGGAAGACCTCGGCCCGACCCGGATAGTCCTGCGCCAGCAGCGACGGCAGGCTCGCGGGCAGCACCGCGGCCTCGTCCCGGGCCGGTACGACCACACAGACCGACGGCCATGCTTCCGGTTCCCGGCGCGGCGGCAGCCGGACGTCCGTGCGCCAGAAGAAGCCCTGGCACAGCAGCAGCCGGCACCAGGCGGCCAGCGACACGACGGTGATCCACATCAGGGCGCTCACGCCCGAAGTCTGCCCCACCCCACAGGCCCGCAGGGCCCGATCGTCTATCGTGGCCGGGTGAAGATCGCGCTCATGGACTCCGGAATCGGCCTCCTCCCCGCCGCCGCCGCGGTACGGCGGCTGCGGCCCGACGCGGATCTCGTGCTCTCCTGGGACCCGGACGGGATGCCCTGGGGGCCGCGCACCCCGCAGGACATCACCCAGCGGGCCCTCGCCGTGTGCGAGGCCGCCGCCGCCCACGGGCCCGATGTCCTGATCGTCGCCTGCAACACTGCGTCCGTGCACTCCCTGCCGGTACTGCGGGCCCGCTTCGAACCGGATCTGCCGATCATCGGTACCGTCCCGGCGATCAAGCCGGCCGCGGCGGGCGGCGGGCATGTCGCGATCTGGGCGACCCCCGCCACCACCGGAAGCGCCTATCAGCGCAACCTGATCGAGCAGTTCGCCGCCGGTGCGGCCGTCACCGAGGTGGCCTGCCCGGGCCTCGCTGACGCGGTCCACCACGCGGACGAAAGCGCGATCGACGCCGCGATCGCCTCGGCCGCCGCCCGCACCCCCGAGGACGTGACCACCGTCGTCCTGGGCTGCACCAACTACGAGCTGGTCGGCGAGCGCATCCGGGCAGCCGTCCAGCGGCCCGGCCGTCCGCCGCTCGCACTGCACGGCTCCGCCGGCGCGGTGGCCGCGCAGGCCCTGCGCCGGATCGGTGCGGAGCCGGCCCCGGCCGCCGTCGCCGACACCACCCTCACGGTGCTGCTCAGCGGTCGCGACGCCACGCTGCCCGACACGGCGCTGTCGTACGAGGAAGGCCGTTTCCTGCAGGCGGTCACCCCCGTCCGCTGACCGGCCGGCCGGCGCCGCTCGCGCGCCGACCCGCGCTGGTCCACCCGGGGCAGTCACCGTCTGCCACGCCCTACCCGCGCAGCGAAACCTGAGTAACCTCATAATCATGAGGGACCCCCGCCACGCCGATGACGGTCCGCAGTCCGAGGTCTGGACCGGGCGCGCCACGAACCGGGTCCAGTGGCTGCTGGCGCTGGTCGGCGCGGCGTGTATGGCGCTCGGTATCGAGCTGGCCGTGGACTCGGCATGGACCTCCGGCGTCGCCCCACTGGCGATGTCGGTCGTGGGCTGCATCGCCGCCGGTCTGCTGGTCCTCTTCGGCACGCTCGCCTTCGTGCACGTCGACCTCAGGCTCGACAAGGAGTGCGTCGAGGTGCGCTGCGGCCACATGGGGCTGCCGCGCCGGCGCATCCCTCTCTCCCATGTGGCAGGCGCCGAGTTCACCGCCCTCGTCACCCCCCGGCACTGGGGCGGCTGGGGCTACCGGTGGCGCCCCGAGAAGGGCACGGCCGTGGTCGTACGCCGTGGCGAGGGCGTCGTGCTGCGCCTGTGGGACGGCCACACCTTCACGATCACCGTGGACAACGCCGAGTCGGCGGTGCGGGTCATCAGGGAGCGGCTGCGGACGATCACTCCGGGGTCGGGCCGCTGAGGTCGCGCGCCGCGTAGCGGCAGGGGGAGCGACACCGCTCAGGGCCGGAGCTCCGCTCCGTACGCTCCCTCGCGTGCCCATGGCCGTGCCGTCGCCCATCCGGCCAGCAGCCCGGCGCCCACGGTCACGGTGGTGAAGCTGAGCGCGTCGCTCACCACTGCGAGCACGGCCAGCGCCGTCAGGGCCGCTCCCGTGGTCAGCGCGACCGGCGTGGAACGAGGAGAGCGCCACAGGGCGTGCAGCACCCAGCAGAACGCCGCGACGAACAGGAGCACCCCGACGACGCCCTGCTCCGCCGCCGACTGGAGCAGGGCCGAGTGCGGCTTGCCGTCGGCGGACAGAGTCTGCGCGGCCGTGCCGCCCAGCTCGCCGAACCTCCCCGGGCCGACGCCGAGCCCCTGGTTATGGCCCGCCACGTGCAGGGCGTCCTGCCACAGCGCGACCCGGTGCGCGCCCAGCCGGCCTTCGAGCACCCGGGTGAGACCGCCCGGCAGCACGTCGGCGGCGAGGGCCCAGGCCGTTCCGGCCGCCAGCGCCGCCGCCACCGCCAGGCCCAGCAGACACACGCCCCGGCGGGACACCGAGCCCGCCGCGAGCGAACACAGCAGTACGGCCGCACTCGCCACACACCCGGCCACCGACCCCAGCACCGCCCCGGCCAGTACGATTCCGACGGCCGGCAGCCGCAGCACCAGCCTCAGCTCCGGTACGGGCGTCGCCCAGGCGGCGCAGCACGCGGCGCCGGTGGCCAGTGTCAGCAGGGCGGCGGTGCCACCGGCGTGGCCGAGCGGAGCGGCGTACCGGGGACCTGCGGAGAGAGCGGGCAGGGCCGCGGCGAGGGACAGCCCGGCCGCCGCGCCGGCGCACGGCGCGGCCACCGGCAGCAGGGCCCCGGAGACCCGGCCGACGGCATGACCGGCGGCGACGGCGAGCACCGCGAGCAGGACGCCCTCGGGACGTCCGTCATGCGCCGCCGCGGTGATGAGCGACCAGCCGGCGCAGGCGCCCAGCAGGATCATGCCCGCGCCGTCAGAAACGTTTCGTCTGGCGGCCGCCGCGCCCGCATCCACACCGGCCGCGGACCTCGTCGTCCCCGTCGCCCCCACGGCTGCCCCTTGTCCCCGGTCCCCAAGCCCTGCATCCGGCCACGGCCGGGCATGGCGCCGGATCCGGCCGCACTGCCGAGGCTGGGCTCACCGTAGCGGCTGATGACCGGATTGGGCACGAGATGCGGCGGAAAGTGGTGGTGGGGCGGCGGAAACGTCATGTGCCGGGGGCCGGTGTCGGGGTGGGTGCTCGTCGTGGGGAGCGGGTCGGTGCGGCGGCGCGCAGCGGAGGGCGGCGACCCGCGACGAGCACGCTCCGCGGGGCCGGTCCCGGCCCTCGAACCGCGCTGTCGGCGGCCCAGGTGGCCGCCGTACACTCACCCGGGTGACCGTCACCGCAACTTCCGTGGACCAGCCGGATCAGCTCCAGCCGTCCCCCGCGCCCAGCGCGTTCCGCGGCCGCCTGTTCCGCCTGGTCCCGGCCCTCGCCTCCGCGCTCTGCGGAGTGCTGCTCTACGTCAGCTTCCCGCCGCGCACCCTGTGGTGGCTGGCGCTGCCCGCCTTCGCCGGTTTCGGCTGGCTGCTGCGCGGCCGTGGCTGGAAGGCGGCCCTGGGCCTCGGCTACCTCTTCGGGCTCGGCTTCCTGCTGCCGCTGCTGGTGTGGACCGGGGTGGAGGTGGGTCCCGGGCCCTGGCTGGCACTCGTCGCCATCGAGGCGGTCTTCGTCGCCCTGGTCGGCGTCGGTGTCGCCGCCGTCTCCAGGCTGCCGGCCTGGCCGGTGTGGGCAGCCGCCCTCTGGATCGCGGGCGAGGCGGTACGCGCGCGCGTGCCCTTCCGGGGCTTCCCCTGGGGCAAGATCGCGTTCGGACAGGCGGACGGGGTCTTCCTGCCACTGGCCGCGGTGGGCGGCACACCCGTGCTCGGCTTCGCGGTCGTCCTGTGCGGATTCGGCATGTACGAGGCCGGCCGGCTGATCGCCGAGCGGCGCCGGACCCGGGCCGTGCGGCGAGGCGCGGCGGCCGCCGCGCTGCTGAGCGTGGCCGTCCCGGTGGTGGGCGCGGTCGCCGCCCGGCCGCTGGTGAGCGACAAGGCCGAGGACGGCACCCGGACCGTCGCGCTCATCCAGGGCAACGTCCCGCGCTCCGGGCTGGAGTTCAGCGCCCAGCGGCGGGCGGTGCTCGACTACCACGTGCGCGAGACGCTCAGGCTCGCCGCCGACATCAAGGCGGGCAAGGCCCCGAAGCCCGACTACGTGCTGTGGCCGGAGAACTCCTCCGACATCGACCCCTTCGCCAATCCCGACGCGGCCGCCGTCATCGAGGGCGCCGCCAAGGCCGTCGGCGTGCCCGTCTCGGTCGGCGGGGTCGTCGAGAAGGACGGCAAACTGCTCAACGAGCAGATCCTGTGGGACCCGGTCAAGGGACCGACGCAGACCTACGACAAGCGGCAGATCCAGCCGTTCGGCGAGTACCTCCCGCTGCGTGGTCTCGTCGGCGCGGTCAACAAGAACTGGACCGGAATGGTCCGGCAGGACTTCAGCCGCGGCAGCACCCCGGGCGTGTTCGACATCGACGGCGCCAAGGTGGGCCTGGCCACCTGCTACGAGGCCGCCTTCGACTGGGCCGTGCGGGACACCGTGACCCATGGCGCGGAGATGATCTCCGTGCCGAGCAACAACGCGACCTTCGACCGCAGCGAGATGACCTACCAGCAGCTCGCCATGTCCCGGATCCGCGCCGTCGAGCACAGCCGTACCGTCACCGTGCCGGTGACCAGCGGTGTCAGCGCGATCATCATGCCGGACGGGAAGATCACTCAGAAGACCGGCATGTTCGTGCCCGCCTACCTCGTCCAGAAGGTGCCGCTGCGCACGTCCAAGACCCCCGCGACGCAGCTGGGCATCCTCCCGGAGATCGCTCTGGTGCTGGTCGCCGCGGGCGGCGTCGGCTGGGCGACCGGGGCCGGGCTGCGCCGTCGGCGCGCCGGTGGCGCGTGACCGTACGACCGGCGTACGACTCCTGAACCGGGCCGTACGCCCCCTGGACCGCCAGGAGAGTGCGGGCCGGGCCGGTTAGGGTCGGGCCCATGGCTACTCCTGACTTCATCCGCACCCTCCGGGCCTCCGCCGGCCGGCAACTGCTCTGGCTTCCCGGGGTCACCGCGATCGTCTTCGACGACGAGGGCAGAGTGCTCCTGGGCCGGCGGGCCGACACCCGCAAGTGGTCGGTGATCGGGGGGATCCCGGAGCCCGGCGAGCAGCCCGCGGCCTGTGCCGTGCGGGAGGTCTTCGAGGAGACGGCGGTGCACTGCGTGGCCGAGCGGGTCGTCCTCGTCCAGGCTCTGCAGCCGGTCACCTACCCCAACGGTGACCGGTGCCAGTACATGGACATCACCATCCGCTGCCGCGCCGTGGGCGGCGAGGCCCGGGTCAACGACGACGAGTCCCTGGAAGTGGGCTGGTTCACGGTGGATGCGCTGCCGGAGCTCCACGAGTTCGGCCGCTTCCGGATCAAGCAGGCCATGTCCGAGGCACCCACATGGTTTGACCCTACGACTGTGGGCTGAAGTATGGGCGGTCACCACATGTGGTGACGGGTGGGGCCCACCTAGGGTCGGCACATGACCTCGTCCAGCCCCCCACCCGGCCTTCGCCCCCAGCAGCTCCCCCTCGACCTCGGCGGCCGTACCGCCCTCGTCACCGGTGCCGCAAGCGGCATCGGCCGCGCCTGCGCGCTGCGGCTCGCGGCCGCCGGTGCGCGGGTGCGGGCCGTGGACCGCGACGCGCCCGGCCTGGCCGAGCTGGCCCAGCAGGCGGAACGGGCCGGTGACCTGCCCGGGACCGTCGAACCGCACACCGTGGACCTGACCGACCTCGATGCCGCCGAACGCGCCGCCGCCGGCGCCGACGTGCTGGTCAACAACGCCGGCCTGCAACTGGTGCGCCCCATCGAGGAGTTCCCGCCCGAGGTCTTCCACACCGTGCTGACGGTGATGCTGGAGGCGCCGTTCCGCCTCATCCGCGGCGCCCTGCCGCACATGTACGCGCAAGGCTGGGGCCGGATCGTCAATCTGTCCTCCGTCCATGGTCTGCGCGCCTCTGCCTACAAGTCCGCGTATGTAGCGGCCAAACATGGTCTGGAGGGCCTGTCCAAGACAGCCGCTCTTGAAGGCGCTTCCCACGGGGTGACCTCGAACTGTGTGAACCCGGCCTATGTGCGCACGCCCCTGGTGGAGAAGCAGATCGCCGACCAGGCACAGGCGCACGGCATCCCCGAGGAACGCGTGCTGTCCGAGGTCCTGCTCAAGGACAGCGCGGTCCAGCGGCTCATAGAACCGGAGGAGGTCGCCGAGGCGGTGGCCTACCTGTGCAGCCCGCAGGCGTCCTTCGTCACCGGCACCTCGCTGGTCCTCGACGGCGGGTGGACGGCCCACTGATGCGTCCTGCGGTGCCCGACCCGGGAGTTTTCCACAGGCCTGACGGGCCGGGAGGGCGATGCGGAATCCTGTGACCATGTCTCGCGATCACGTTCAGTCGGCATCCAGCGGCGGCACCGAGGCCGCCTACCTCGAGCTGCTCGCCCGCGACGCCTCCGCGGAGACCTACGAGCAGCCGGTGCTGCTCGCCCGCGCCGAGGGCGGACCGGCCGAGCGGATCGCCGCGCTGGAGCGGGCCAAGCTGCTCGCCCTGCGGGTCCGGTCCGAGCTGGAGGGGCGCCGGCGCCGCGAGGCGGAGCTGTCCGCGCTGTTCGAGACCGCCCATGACCTCGCGGGTCTGCGCGATCTGGACGCCGTCCTGCAGGCCATCGTGCAGCGTGCCCGCTCCCTGCTCGGCACGGACGTCGCCTACCTCACGCTGAACGACCCGGCGCGCGGCGACACCTACATGCGGGTCACCGAGGGCTCGGTCTCCGCCCGCTTCCAGCAGCTGCGCCTCGGCATGGGCGAGGGACTCGGCGGACTGGTCGCCCAGACGACCCGGCCGTACGTCACGGACGACTACTTCAAGGACGCCCGCTTCCAGCACACCCTCACCATCGACGCCGGCGTGAGCGACGAGGGCCTGGTCGCCATCCTCGGCGTCCCCCTCATGCTCGGCCCGCACGTCATCGGAGTGCTCTTCGCCGCCGACCGCAGGGCACGGGTCTTCGAACGCGAGCAGATCGCCCTGGTCGGCTCCTTCGCCGCGCTCGCCGCGGCCGCCATCGACACCGCCAATCTGCTCACCGAGACCCGCGCCGCCCTGGCCGGCCTGGAGCGCGCCAACGAGATCATCCGGGACCGCAGCGCGGTCATCGAACGCGCCTCCGACGTCCATGATCGGCTCGCCGAACTCGTCCTGCGCGGCGGCGGGGTGCACGACGTGGCCGCCGCAGTCTCCGAAGTCCTCGACGGCACCGTCGAGTTCAGCGAGGCCGACGCGGCACCGGCCGAGGCACTGGAGGCATCCCGCGCCGAGGGGCACGCCGTACGGCACGGCAACGACTGGATCGCCGCGGTCGCCGCGGGCGGCGAACTCCTCGGCGCGCTGGTCCTGCGCGGGCATCCCGGCCTCGACCCCGTCGACCAGCGCACCCTGGAGCGCGCCGCGATGGTCACCTCGCTCCTCCTGCTCGCCCGCCGCTCGGCGGCCGAGGCCGAGCAGCGGGTGCGGGGCGAGCTGCTGGACGACCTGCTGGACGCGCGTGACCGCGATCCGCGCCTGCTGCGCCAACGCGCCGCCCGGCTGCACGCGGACCTGGACGCCACCCATGTCGTCCTCGCCGCACGCCTCGACGGCCCGGCCGCCGACGCCGAGGAGGAGGCCGCGGCCCGCCGCCGCCTGTGGTCGGCCGCCTCCCACCTCGCCGCGACCCGGCACGGCCTGGCCGCCGCACGCGACGGCGGCACCGTCCTGCTGCTGCCGCTCGCCGCCCGCGACACCGCGACGGACCTGGCCCGGCGTGCCGCCCGCCAGCTGGGCACGGCCGTGCACCAACCCGTCACGGTCGGCGCCTCCGCCCCCGTCACCGACCTCGCCACCCATCCCGATACGGTCGCCACCGCCTACGCCGAGGGCCGCCGCTGCCTGGACGCGCTGCACCTGCTGGGCCGGGCCGGGGACGGCGCGGCGGCCGAGGACTTCGGCTTCCTCGGCCTGCTCCTCGCCGGCGAACGGGACATCTCCGGCTTCGTCGACCGCACCATCGGCCCGGTCGTGTCCTACGACGAGCGACGCGGTACGGAACTGCTGCGCACCCTCGACGCGTACTTCGACTGCGCGATGAGCCCGGCCCGCACCAAGGACGCGCTGCACGTCCACGTGAACACCGTCGCCCAACGGCTGGAGCGGGTGGGCCGGCTGCTGGGCGAGGACTGGCAGACCCCGGCCCGCGCCCTGGAGATCCAACTGGCGCTGCGGCTGCACCGGTTGGCGGCCCCGGACAGACGCTGACCCCCGTACGGGACACCGTACGGGGGCCGGGCATCGGACGTGCACGGAGCGCGACGGCGCCGCGCCGGCCGGGCCGGAGCGCGAGGGCGGCCGGGCGAGCCGTGCCGGCCGGTGCGAGGCCGAGCCGGTCGGAACGTCCTCGCCCCGCGCCTCCGCGGCCGTGCCGGTCAGACCGTCCTCGCCTCCGCGGCCGTGCCGGTCAGACCGTCCTCGCCTCCGCGGCCGTGCCGGTCAGACCGTCCTCGCCTCCGCGGCCGTGCCGGTAGCGGCGGACGCGCCGCCCTCGGCCTCGATGCGGGTGAGATCCCGGTGCCGCGTCTCCCGGGCCACGCCCACGGCGACCAGGGTCAGCACCGCGGCGGCGATCACATACAGGGCGATCGGAGTGGAGCTGCCGTAGTCGTCGAGCAGGGCGGTGGCGATGAGCGGGGCCGGCGCGCCGGCCGCCACGGAGGCGAACTGGGCGCCGATGGACGCGCCCGAGTACCGCATCCTGGTTGCGAACATCTCGGCGAAGAAGGCGGCCTGGGGCGCGTACATAGCGCCGTGCAGCACGAGCCCGACGGTCACGGCCAGCACCAGGTAGCCGAACTGCCCGGTGTCCACGAGGGAGAAGAACGGGAACATCCACAGGCCGACACCGGCCGCGCCGAGCAGGTACACGGGACGCCGCCCGACCCGGTCGGACAGCGCGCCCCAGGCCGGGATGACGGCGAAGTGCACGGCGGAGCCGATCAGTACGGCGTTGAGCGCGGTCTGCTTGGAGACGCCGGCCGAGGTGGTGGCGTAGACGAGGATGAAGGCGGTGATGACGTAGTAGCTGATGTTCTCCGCCATCCGGGCGCCCATCGCCACCAACACGTCCCGCCAGTGGTCCCGCAGCACGGAGACGAGCGGCAGCTTCTCCGCCTCCTGTGTGCGCCGGGACTCGGCCCGCGCCAACGCCTCCTTGAACACGGGCGATTCGTCGACGGACAGCCGGATCCACAGCCCGATCAGCACGAGCACGCCGGAGAGGAGGAAGGGAACCCGCCAGCCCCAGGCCCCGAAGGCGTGGTCGGAGAGTACGGCGGTCAGCAGCGAGAGCACACCGGTGGCGAGCAACTGCCCGGCCGGCGCGCCGGTCTGCGGCCACGAGGCCCAGAAACCGCGCCGCCGCGGATCCCCGTGCTCCGACACCAGCAGGACGGCACCGCCCCACTCACCGCCGAGTGCGAATCCCTGGACGAGCCGCAGCGTGGTCAGCAGCACGGGCGCGGCGGCCCCGACCGTGGCGTGCGTGGGCAACAGGCCGATGGCGAACGTCGCCCCGCCCATCATCACGAGGCTCAGCACCAGCAGTTTCTTCCGCCCCAGCCGGTCACCGTAGTGCCCGAACACGAGCGCCCCCAGCGGGCGGGCCGCGAATCCGACCGCATAGGTCAGGAAGGACAGCAGCGTCCCGACGAGAGGATCGGAGTCCGGGAAGAACAACTTGTTGAACACCAGCGCGGCGGCGGAGCCGTAGAGGAAGAAGTCGTACCACTCGATGGTGGTGCCGATGAGGCTGGCGGCGACGATTCTGGGGAGGCTGGCGGGGGGTGGGGGAGCGGTTGCTGCTTCGGATGCCATGTGCGCCACTTCCTCGTGTGCGGTGGGGACGGGTACGTGTCGGCACACGGTAGGAAGATGCAGGTCAGGGGCACATGTGGTGGGGCACCATAGTTCGGGGGTTGGGTATGCGTGTGGGCACCATGCCGGCTCACGGAAGGGCGGTTCAGGGGCTCGGAGGTGGTCGAAACGAGTGCCGCCCGGGACGCGTAGTTCGGGGTGACTTGACGGTGCGGTGCTGACTCCCGTGCTGGTTTGGTGCTGACTACGCTGCGTAGAACTCGGACATCTGGGGTTGATCGGCTCAGGGGCGTTGCGTGGTGGGTGACCGGACTGAGAGACCGAGCCCGGCCTCGCCGCTCAGCCTCTGCGGGCACAGGTCTTCGTACGGAGGCCGGCATCGCCGTCTCGTCGAGCAGCTTGAGCACCCTCGGGTGGAGGTTCGTTCGTTCCGCGGCGCGACGCGGGCCTGCAGGGGGTGTCAGCTATCGACTGCGAGTTGCCCGTCGACCAGGCGCCACATGTGGTGCGGGTTGGCGTGTTGGAGGGCTTCGGGCAGGAGAGCGTCGGGGAAGCCCTGGTAGGTGATCGGGCGCAGGAAGCGGTCGATCGCCGTCATGCCCATGGAGGTGAACCTGCTGTCGGTCGTTGCGTCGATGCGGATGTCGCCGACAATCGGCAGTGCCGTGCCGCCCGCCTTCTCGATCTCCGCTGCGGCGGTGTGGATCGTGCCGGGCAGCCGGGGGTCGGGTTTGTCGGTCTTGGCGATCAGCGTGGTGTTGGCGCCGTCCCGGGCGGCGCGGAGCGCGATGGCCAGGCCGACACCGCGACTGCCGCCGGACATCAGTACGGTGCGGCCGGCGAGGCTGGGGTGAGTGGTCATGATGGGTCCTTTCGAAGGGGTTGGTCGCCGCGTGCCCTGCGGCGCTGCCGGTGACCCGACGATCGCGGAGGCTCGGTCGGTCCGGCGGCGTGAACCACCTCACGCGACAACAGGGGGGTCTCCTGCGCGACCACTGGGTGGTTCAGCCGGAAACGGGCAGCGCCTGCTGGGTCACCTAAGGGTGGCCGGGAGCCCGATGCGTACGCGGCTGGGTGCGACGCGGGTTACCGACGCGCGTTCTGCACGGCGGTGTCAGCCGAGCGGGCGGGGCGCACCGGGCAGGGGGATGCGTTTTGGGCAGCCGGATCACGCCGCCGCCACGGGCGATCAGGCCGCGCTTGACTTCGGGTGAGCCGATCTTGGCGTCCTCGGTGGCGACGATGAGGGCACAGGCCAGGGCGAGTTCGAATCCGCCGCCGAGGGCGTAGCCCTCCTCGGCGGCGCTCAGCGGCTTCGTCCGTTCGGCCTCGGTCAGGCCGCCGAATCCGCGGCCCGGGATCACCGGCGTCTCGCCCTGCAGGGTGGCCTTGAGGTCCATGCCGGTACTGAAGGTGCCGTTCGCTCCGGTCAGAACACCGGCTCGCAGCACGATGTCGCGATCGAGTTCGTCCAGCGCGTCGGACACTCCGGCGGCTACTGCGGCGTTCACCGCGTTGCGTGCCTGCGGACGGTCGATCGTGATCAGCAGGGTCGAGTCGACCCGATGGACGCACTTCTTCGGTGCTCATGAGTGTGCTTCTCCTATCGGCTTTCGTTGGTGACTTCCGTGGCTCGGCCGACGGCGGCCGGCTCGGTGCAGGCTTCGGCGGTGTCCTGGCCGGGAACGGGGTGCGGGGCGGCGGATCGATCGACCTCGGCCCACTGGGCGGT
This sequence comes from Streptomyces sp. NPDC054783, assembly GCF_053611725.1. Taxonomy (NCBI): domain Bacteria; kingdom Bacillati; phylum Actinomycetota; class Actinomycetes; order Kitasatosporales; family Streptomycetaceae; genus Streptomyces; species Streptomyces sp. NPDC054783. The sequence goes on from NZ_JBSHAY010000011.1 coordinate 161,421, forward strand.
CGTCAGCGCCGGGGCGCGCTCGTCGACCATGGCGAACAGCCCTTCGACGTCGGCCAGTTCCAGCCCGGAGGCGGCTCGCACGGTCTCCTCCAGGGCGCCGGTGTCGGCCCGGCCGGAGTAGCCGCGAACGCCCGCGGTGTGCACGTGGTCGAGGCCGGGGTTGGGGGCCGCGGTGTTGAAAGTCGGCGTCGCTCAATGTGGTGGTGGTCGTCATGAGCGGCACGATGGCCGTGCGGTCCGCGTACGGCCGCCCGGGCTCGGTGGCTCTTGCGGGAACACCGGGGCGGGCCGACCCGCCGGCCGGTGATCGGTGCGCCGTGCTCGTCCGCGAAGATCCGTCGGCACTGGCGGCTTCAGCAGCCGAAGAGGGTGGCCTCGCACTCCAGGGGTGAGATGCGCGGTGCCGAGGCCCACACTCATGCCGCAGGCCGGGCCGATGACCGTGCCGGGCGGGAGCTGGTCGGTGGGCCTGGGGGCGGTGTGCTCGCGGTGCGGATCGGTGAGGTGTTGAATCAGGTCGAGGCTGCCCGCCGGGTGTCTGAGCTCTTCGCCCATGTGACCAGGTGCAGGCTCAGGGTGGCCGGTCCTTCCGGTTCTGGAGCCGACCGGGTGGGGGACGTGACCGGGGGCTGATGGCCGGGCCGGGGCAGGCGATCGCTACGGTGAGACCGGCTGATCCGGCGTGTCGGAAGATCTCGTGGACGTTGTGGCAGACGGCCGGCACGCGCCACTCGCGGCGGGCGCCGTCCTCGCCGCGCAGGTAGGGCAGGTCTGGGGCCGTCCGGCGAGGGGTATCCGGCCGGCCCGGCAGCTGCTGTTCGATGTCGCTCAGGCCGTTGCGCTTCGGGAGTGCGGGGTCGTCGACGGCGGCGATCCAGCGGCATCCATTGGATGCCAAAAAATTTACCCAAAACCTATTGACTTTGGGCGCATCTTGCGCAAAGTAATTACTAGACCACAACACCGAAAGAGCCACAAAGTCGGTGAGGACGTCTAGCCGGCGGAGTGACTTGGACAGGATGTGGTTCAGGCCCCCGGCAAGCCGGCGCGATACCGAGGCGACAGTGACGACTGAGGCTTCAGGACACGCGCAGCACTACCGGGGACTGTTTTGCCCTCAAAGCCTTCGCGCGGGCCTGGCCGCGGCGCGAAGGCTTTGCCGCGCCCACCCTCTGCGGAACCGAAGAGCAGCAAGCCGGACCCGTCCGGCCGCATCGGTCACTCTGCATCGATGTCGGGCTGGATCTCCACGGTGAAGACGGCGTCCTCCGGGTTGTCGCCTTCCTCCTCGTCCCAGACGATCACACGCACGTGCCTCTGCCCGCCGCCGCGCACCTCCCACTCCGTCACCAGGTCGGTGACGACGAGGGCGGCGACGTACTCGGCGTCCTCCTCGGGATCGTCGGCGGTCACGGTCCCCCGCCACCGCTCGGGGCAGCCGCCGTGGGGGCGCCACCCCCGCGAGCCGTGCGGCTCCTCGACCCGGTACGCCCAACCCTTCTCGGTGCCCATGACACCGATCCTTCCACTCAAGGGCACCACGCGCGGCATCGGATCGACGCCCGCCGTCAAGAACCGACTTCACTCTGGGACCGGAACAAGCACGGCACACGCGTGCGCAGGCAAGGAACCCGTGGAGGAGTCGTGGACCCCGGACGGGTCGGGTGCTGGTGCCGTCGCCGTAGGCCCGGCGGAAGCGGTTGCCGGAGATCAGGCTGTGAGGGTGATGTTGCAGGCCCACAGGATGGTGTTGCCGGAGATGAGGGTGCACTTGGCGTTCTCCGCGAAGACCGAGTAGCCGGCCCAGGCGCTGATCAGGTATTTGTTGGTGATCTTGGCGACCTGTGAGGCGCCCGTGGCCGGAGCGGCAGAGGCGGACGGTCGCCGAGGCCCGGCCGTACGGTCACCGCGGCTCGGGACGGAGAGCCTCCGGGCTGCCGTTCCACGGCGGACCGGCAGGCCGGATTGCGAATCGCCGCAGCCGACGTGGCAAGGAGATCCCGTCATGCCAGTGTGTCGCCCGACGTCTACGTCGAGGACGGCCAGTGGATCACGTCGCATCGAGGAGGTCGGCACCGACGCCCACTGACCGGCCGTGGCGGGTCGAGCGGGCGGGCGTTGCCGAGGGGGAGTGGTGGGCGATCAGCCACAGGAAGCCCGCTTGATCCACAGGAGGCCTGCTTGATCAGGACGGCGAGGGCGGTGGGCTGCGAGACGCAGCCGGAGCGGCTGCCGGGCGCCCTCGATCGTCTGGGGTTCCGGCCCGCTCGGCCCGGTGACGGCAGACTCCTGAACTACAGCGACGTGCAACAGGGCGGCCGAGCGGCGAGCACCTTGATCGCGTCGACGAACGGGGTCAACGAACTCGAGCTGCGGGCCACCGATGCCCGTGACTACATGCGCTACGACCACGCGGACTGGGCCAACGCCAAGGTCACCTGCGGCGGCCCGACCGACTACGAAGCCGAGGCACCGGGCAGCACCATGGCCGGCGCGGCGAACCTGAGGCGCTGCCCGGCCTGCTCCGACGGCCAGGCCGTCGGCTACATCGGAAACGGGCCCGCCAACTACGTGACGGTCAACGACGTCACGGCGAACTCGGACGGCAACCAGAAGCTGACCAACAAGTACCTGCTCTCCGGCACCCGGTCCTTCTTCGTCAGCGTCAACGGCGGAGCCGATCAGCAGGTAACCCTGACAGGGACCGACTGGAACACGGTCGCCACCGCCAGCATCACCGTCCCGCTGAAAGCGGGCAGCAACACCATCAAGTGCCACAACGACACCGCATACGCCCCCGACCTCGACGCGATCAGCATCGGCTGAAGGTTCGACACTCGCCTGTTCCGAGTGCATCCCAGGGGGACATCACCCGCTACCGCAGCGGCCGCGGCGAGGGCGCCGACGGTTGTCGACCCCTGATCCCATGCTCCACACCGCACACCGCACAGCGCACCCGCTCATCCGTTCCTGTCGAAGGAGAGGCAATGTCGCCCACCTGTGTCCAACGACGTCTCCTGCGCTCTGCTGTCGCCGCGCTCGCCGCGCTCGCCGGCGTCGCGGCGCTCCTTGTAACCGGGGTGGACCAGCCGGCGAGCGCAGCAGACGGCAGTCCCGCGCTCACACCGCCCATGGGGTGGAACACCTGGAACACCTTCGGCTGCAACATCAATGAGCAGCTGATCCGCGACTCGGCCAAAGCGATGGTCGACTCGGGCATGAAGGCGGCTGGTTACCAGTACGTGGTGGTCGACGATTGCTGGTTCAATCCCCAGCGTGACGCCCAGGGCAACCTCCAGGGCGACTCGACAAGGTTCCCCAGCGGCATGAAGGCGCTCGGCGACTACATCCACTCCCTGGGCTTGAAGTTCGGCATCTACGAAGCACCCGGCAGCGAGACCTGCGCGCAGCGGAACGGCGACTACCCCGGAACCACGGGCAGCCTGGGACACGAGGCGCAGGACGCACGCCAGTTCGCCGCGTGAGGTGTGGACTACCTGAAGTACGACTGGTGTGACCCCGGAGGCACCCTGGACGATCAGGTCGCCCGTTTCTCCGTCATGCGCGACGCCCTGCGCGCCACTGGCCGACCGATCGTCTACAGCATCAACTCGAACAGCTACCACGATGACGAGACCGGGGCGACCCACAACTGGAGCCAGGTGGCGGACATGTGGCGGACCACCGGGGACATAGGCGCCCAATGGTCGAACGTCACCGGCATAGTCGACATCAACGCACCCCTCGCCGCGCAGGCCGGACCGGGGCACTGGAACGACGCCGACATGCTGGAAGTGGGACGTCCGGGGCTGACGCCGACGGAGTGGCAGTCGCACTTAGCGCTGTGGGCGTTGATGGGTTCACCGCTCATAGCGGGCAACGACATCCGGTCGATGCCGGCGGATGTGAGCGAGATTCTGCGCAACCCGCGGCTGATCGCGGTGAACCAGGATCCACCGGGCGCGGGCGGACGCAGGGTGCGTGACGACGGCGACACCGAGGTGTTCGCCAAGCCGTTGTCCGACGGATCGGTGGCGATCGGCCTGTTCAACCGCAGCGACGCGACCACCACTGTCCGCACAACCGCGTCCGAGATCGGTCTCAGCGGCAACTCGTTCACGCTGACCGGCCTGTGGACCGGCGACACATCGACCACGTCCGGCGACATCAGCGCCGGCGTTCCCGCACACGGCATCGCCGCGTTCCAGGTAAGTGGTGGAACTCCCGTGGCCCGGCACAGGGCCGCGGGTGCGTGGGCCGCCAGGGTCGTACTCCCCCACACGCCCCAGAGCAGCAGTGCGGCACCGGCGGCGGTCGTGGCCCAGCGGGTCCATCCCGGCGGGCCGAGGCGTACGTCGGCCCCGGACTCCAGCTGCTTGATCCGCGCATCGAGGATCCGCCCGGACGATCCCATTGCCGCCATCGGTGCCTGGGCCGCCCGGACTGGGTGGTCCACCAGGGCGAGCAGGGCTCCTGCCACGGCGCGTCGGCCGTGAGTGGCGACGGCGCGCGAGTCGGCGGCCATCTCCCGCCCTGCGGCATGGCGTTCGGCCAGTTCCCGGATGAGGGGCAGGAACAACAGCTGTCCGGCCAGCAACTGAGCGGCTGCGGTTTTCAGCGGGTCGCGGCCTCGGACGTGTTCGTGCTCGTGCGTCAGAACCGCGTCCAGCTCTGCCGGTGTCAGGGCGGCGAGAAGTCCGGTGCTCACGACGACCCGGGGGCGGATCAGGCCGTGGGTGAGCGCCAGTGGTTGAGGCGATGCCGACAGGGCGACACGGCCGGCCAGTCCCGCACGCTCTGCGGCTTCGTCGAGCTTGGCAGGGCACTCGATCCGGCTGCTGCGCAGCCGGCGGCGGAGCCTGATCGTGGCCCGTGTCATCCGTCCCGTGCTCACTGCCCCGCCCGCGATCCCCGTGACGGTGAGGGCGACGGTCACCGTGGCCGGGAGCGCGCTCGGGTCCCCCGACCACAGACCGGACAGGCCGAGCCTGCCGACCCGTTCGACGAGGACCCGGACCACGCAGCATGCGGAGATCACGACGGCGGCCCGAAGCGCTGCCGCGGTCCCGATCATCACCCACAGCGCCCGGTTGCCCGTCACGTCCCGTCCTCCTCCAGCAGACGCCGCAGCCGCTCCTTGGCGTCGGGGTCTGCGGTGGAGGCGGCGACGAAGTGGCTGACGGCCGCATCTCCGTAGCGGAGCAGAACCTCCCGTACGGCGATGCCCGCCTCGTCGGCCACGAGCGGCTCGTAGGCGAAGCCCCGGCCCTGCCGGGTCCGGGAGAGCACGCCCTTGTCGGCGAGGCGGGCGAGCACCGTCATCACCGTGGTGTAGGCGAGCGGGTCGGCGCGGTGGCGGTTGAGCGCGTCCAGGACCTCGCGCACCGTCCGCGGGCCCGGAGCGTCCCACATCACGCGCATCACGTCGGCTTCGAGCCTCCCCAGCACCACGGTCCTGCCTCCACGACGACCTGTTACTACCGCTGTGTCGTAGTCAAGCACACGTCGGATGCCAGACGTTCCGCCGTGACCAGCCAGGCGGCACCGCCGAGTTCGACCCCGCCCTGGCCCTGATGGTGGGCCAGGGCCCGGCGAAGAGCATCAAGGGCGCGCTCGACGGTCTCGCCGCCGGCCTCGTTCGCGGCGGCGAGCATCGAGCGGGCGGCCGGCGTACCGAGCTGATAGGCCACGACATCGTCGACGTCCGCCCCCATCCACATGGGCTCGTCGACCGGTTCGACCCGGACGTCACCGAAGCCGGCGCCCGTCAGCAACTCGCGCACCCGCTGCGGGTCGGCGAGCGAGAACGGACCCGGATCGCCGGGGCGGCCGAGGTCGGGCAGCGGCACGTATTGGGCCAGCGCGCCGAACGGCACGGCGAGGAACTCGTTCTCAGCGACGCTGCGCCAGCACAGGAAGGCGAGCCGGCCGCCGGGCCGCAGTGCGCGGGCGATGTTGACGAACGCAGCCTGCGGGTCCTCGAAGAACATCACCCCGAACCGGCTGAGGGCGACATCGAATCCCGCCGGTGGGAAGGGGCGGATCTGGGCATCGCCCTGCTCGAAGCGGACCCGGTCCAGCCCGTCGCCCACTGCCAGGCGCCGGGCCGCCTCCAGCATCGGCCTGGAAAGATCAACGCCCAGTGCGGTCCCCTGCACCGCCGTGCGGGCTGCCGCCCGGGTCGTGCCGCCGCAGCCGCAGCCGATGTCGAGCACCCGGGCGTCACCGGTGATCCGGGCCGCCTCCAGCAGACGCGGGGTGAGGCGCCGGTACATCGCTTCGTGGCGCTCCAGCTGCTTGACCCAGTACGTGCCTTCGTCGCCGTTCCATGCCTCCGCCTGCTCGGTGTTCACATCCTGACGGTCTGCCATCACCCCTCCTGCACGACGATCCCATCTACTACAACGGAATAGTAACTACTATCCGTGTGTAGTAGAAGTGGGGGAGAGGGCCTGGCCTACACCGCGTCGGCGAGGCCGCTGCGGTGGGCGAAGACGACGAGTTGGGCGCGGTCGCGGGCGCCGACCTTGACCATGGCACGGTTGACGTGCGTCTTGACGGTGGCGGGGCTGAGCACGAGCTGTGCGGCGATCTCGTCGTTGGACAGCCCGGTCGCCACGAGGGTGGTGATCTCGCGTTCCCGGTCGGTGAGTGCGGCGAGCCCCTGGCGGGCGGCCTCGTCCAGGGGCAGGGGAGCGGCCGGGGTGGCGAGGAAGCGGCCGATGAGGCTTTTGGTCGCGGCGGGGGACAGCAGAGCGTCGCCCCGGCTGACGGTGCGCAGGGCGTGCAGCAGCTCCTCGGCGTCGGCGCTCTTGCCCAGGAAGCCGCTGGCCCCGGCGCGCAGCGCCTCGAAGACGTACTCGTCGATCTCGAAGGTGGTGAGGATGAGGACCTTCACTCCGGTGAGGTCCTCGTCGCCGGTGATCAGGCGGGTCGCGGCGAGACCATCGAGGACCGGCATGCGGATGTCCATCAGGACCAAGTCCGCCCGGGCGGCCTTCGCCAGCCGGACCGCCTCGCGCCCGTCGCCCGCCTCGCCGACCACCGCCAGATCGGGGGCCGGCGCGATCAGGGCCTTGAAACCGGTGCGCACCAGGGGCTGGTCGTCGGCGATGACTACGCGGATGGTCACGAGGTCGGCTCCGGAGCGAGGTCGAGGGGCTGGTAGGGCAGGACCGCGACCACCTGGAACGCGCCGTCCGGACGGGCACCGGCGGTGAAGTGCCCGCCGAGCGCGAGGACCCTCTCGCGCATGCCGACGATGCCATGGCCGCCGGCGGGAACGGCGGCAGGCCCGGGGGCGCGCCCGTCGGCTGCAGTCGTGTCTCCCAGGTCCTCGACGGTGATGTGGAGTTCGTGGGGGTCGTAGCTCAGCGTGAGCCGGGCTTGCCGTCGCCGGGAGTGTTTGCAGACGTTCGTCAGCGACTCCTGGATCACGCGGTACGCGGTGAGATCGGCCGCGGGCGCCAGGGGGACGACGACGCCGTCGATGCGGCAGTCGATGTCCAGGCCGGATGCGCGCAGCGAGGCGAGCAGTTCCTCGAGTGCGTCCAGTCCGGGCGCGGGAATCGCGACGGGGGCGACGGCCTCTCCCGGTTGCCGGAGCAGGCCGATGGTGTCGCGCAGTTCCCCGAGGGCCCTGCGGCTGGCGGACTTCACGTGGTCGAGCGCCTCGCGTGCCGCCGCGGTGTCGCGGTCGAGCGCCTGGCCGGCGACGTTGGACTGCACGCTGATGAGCGCGAGCTGGTGGCCGACGGCGTCGTGCAGGTCGCGGGCGATGCGCAGCCGCTCCTCGGCGATGCGGCGCCGCGCGTCCTGTTCGCGTTCGCGTTCGGCGCGCTCGGCGCGCCGCTCCACCTCGGCGAGGTAGGCGCGGCGGTTGCGGGTGGAGTCGCCGGCCGCGATCGCCAGGCCGCCGAGTGCGATGAACGCCAGGGTCTGCGGGCCGAGCAGTGCCGGGTGGAGCAGGGGCGCGTGGGCGATGGCGAGCGCGGCCAGAACGCTTCCGCCAATGAGCAGGCCGCGCCGGCGTTCGACGAGGTCGGCGACCGTGTACAGGGCGATCAGCGGGGCGAGCAGGATCAGCACCCCTCGGGTGCCGCCGGTGGCGGCGAGGAACACCTCCGCGGCCACCGCGCTGACCAGCAGCACCGCCAGCGGGCGCCGGCGCCGCCCGGCCAGCGCCCCGCAGGCGAGCACGGCGGAGACGACCGCCACCGTGCGGTGGCCCACGGCGGCGACGTCACGCCCGGCGAAGGTGGTCAGGACAGTGGCGGCGAACACGGCCAGGGCGATCGCCGCGTCCGCCAGGTGTGCATGCCGGCGCACGGCGCGACGCAGGTGGCCGAGGGCGTTCATGCCTTCACCATAGGCGGGCGCCCGGGGGGTGCCGTCGGCCGTGCGCCGCAGTACGGGGTACCGCACACGCGGTAGAGGGCCGGGGGACTACCGCAGACGCGGTAGCCGGGGTTGCCGTGGCCGGGCGACGACGGGGCGGCGGCCGGTTGGGGAGGGTGGTCGCGGCGCCCTGGGCGGGCGCCGGGAAACAACGCGTGGACGCACGGAAGTGGAGCACTGCCATGTATCCGACCCTTGCCTTTGCGGCGATCCGACCCCGGAGGACGCCATGAGCGGCGGCATCCTGGTGGACGGCCTGACCAAGCGGTACGGCGCGGTGACCGCGGTCGATTCACTGACCTTCGAGGTGGAGCCCGGGGTGGTGACCGGGTTCCTGGGCCCGAACGGGGCCGGCAAGACCACCACGCTGCGCATGCTCCTGGGCCTGGTGACGCCGACGGCGGGCCGCGCTCTGATCGACGGCCTCCGGTACGCCGAACTGGACCAGCCGCGGTGGGTGGTCGGGGCGGTGCTGGAGGCGACCGGCTTCCATCCTGGCCGACGTGGGCGCGACCACCTGCGGATTCTCGCCGAGGCCGGCGGCATCCCGCGCTCGCGCGTGGAGGAGGTGCTGGACCGGGTCGGGCTGGCCGAAGCCGCCGACCGGCGGGTGGGCGGCTACTCGCTCGGCATGCGCCAGCGGCTGGGCCTGGCCTCCGCCCTGCTCGGCGACCCCCGGGTGCTCATCCTCGACGAGCCCGCCAATGGCCTGGACCCGGCCGGCATGGCCGAACTGCGGGAGCTGCTGCGCGACCTGGCCGCGGAAGGCCGCACGGTCCTGATGTCCAGTCACGTGCTGAGCGAGGTGGAACAGACCGTGGACCGCGTGGTCATCGTCGCCAGTGGCACGCTGCGCTACACCGGCCCGCTGGCGGATCTGACCGGCGCGAACGGGGAGACGCTCGAAGCCGCGTTCCTCCGGCTGACCTCGACCGCGGCATCCGACTCCGCCACCGGCGCCCGGGCGGCGTCGACCCGCGGCTGAGCAGCACAGGAAGCGAGTGACATGTACAGCCTGATCCGTACCGAGGTGCTCAAACTGCGCACCGTCCGCAGCCCCTGGCTCCTGCTGGCTGCATCTCCCCTGCTGGTGTCCGCGGGCATCAGCGGCCTGGCGCTGTCCAGCAAGAAGCCGCTGGATGTCGGCATGCAGAGCGGCGCGCTCGCGCACGTGGGCCTGGCCTCACTGTTCACGCTGGTGTTCGGGATCCTCGCGGTCGCCGGCGAGTACCGGCACAGGACCGTCACCGACACGTACCTGAGCACGCCCGCCCGCGGGCGCGTCATCGGCGCCAAGCTCCTGGTCCACGCCGTCTTCGGCGCACTGACCGCGGTGGCGGGCAGCCTGGTAGGCCTCGGCGTGGCGGCAGCCTGGTGGTCGGACAAGGGCGTGTCCTTCGTGTGGTCCGACTCGACCATGTGGGCCACGATCGGCGGCGGCATCGCCTGGAACGCGGCCTTCGCCGCCATCGGCGTGGGAGTCGGCGCGCTCATCCGCAGCCTGGTCGGCGCGGTCGCGGTCGCGCTGGCATGGGTCGCCCTGGTGGAGGGCATCGTCGGCCAGTTGATCGGCAACCTCGCCCGGTGGCTGCCGTTCAACGCCGGCCAGGCGCTCGGCGCCGGGGCCAAGGCCATGGTCGCCCAGAACCTGCTGCCGCGCTGGGGCGGCGGCGCCGTCCTCGCTGTCTACACGCTGGTGTTCGCGCTGCTCGCCGTCAGCACCAGCATGCGCCGCGACGTGTCCTGACCCCGGTCCGCGCCGACCCCTCCACCACCGTCCCTACCCCGGGAGCCACGATCACCATGCTCAGCCTGACGTGCAGGCACTGCGACGAGACGATCAGCGGCGAGAACGAGGACGAACTCGTCGCCCGCGTCCAATCCCACGTCCAAGGTCACGCCCGCGACCGGGGCACCGACCGCCCGGTCACGCGCGCGCACATCCTCGCCCGCCTCCACCATCCGAAGCACCCGGAGATTCCCCATGACTGATCACCCTTCCCACCGTCCCGGGCACACCCACGGTGCCTCACACGCTCACGGGCCCGGGCACACCCACGACCCCCTCGGGACAGAACCCGCCGGACCCCCGCGCTGGGTGAAGCGGTTCCTCGTCTCCGCAGGCGTCGCGGTCGCGGCCTTCCTCGCCATCCACCTGGCCGGGGGCGGGATGAGCCACATGGGCGGTCACTGATGGCCATGGCCCCGGCGTTGCGCAAGTTCGCGCTCACCGCGCACGTCGTCGCCTCGGTCGGCTGGATCGGGTCGGTCGCCGTCTACTTCGCGCTCACCATCACCGGCCTGGCGAGCCATGACGCTCTGCTGGTGCGGTCCGTCGACACCGTGACGGGGCCGACCGGCTGGTTCGTCATCCTCCCGTTGTGCCTCGCCTCCCTGGCGACCGGGGCGGTGTCCTCGCTCGGCACCAGCTGGGGCCTGTTCCGGCACTACTGGGTCGTGTTCAAGTTGGTGATCAACGTCCTGTGCACCCTGTTCCTGCTGATGCACATGGGGCCGATCGACCGGATCTCCCGAGTGGCGCTCGCCCCGACCTGGTCCGCCGGCGCGCTCGAGGGGCTGAGGGGCGACCTCGCCTTCAAATCCGGTGCTGCCCTCGTGGTCCTGCTGGTGGCGACGGCGCTGGCCGTGTACAAGCCGCGCGGCATGACCCGGTACGGGCAGCGCAGGCAGCTCGCCCAGCGGAACCCGACACCCGACCCCGAGGCCGTCGTCCCGCTGGCCCGCACCGTGCGCTGAACCGCTTCCGGAGCCTGGGCCGTCAGCAGCCCCGAAGCGTCGGCGCCCGGCCGGGCGCAAACCAGACCTCGGCCGGACGCGCCGGCTCGGCGACCAGCAGTGCGAGAACGGCGGCGGGAAGGCGGCCCCACAGCGGAATCTCCGCCGCTCGGAGGTCGACGCTACGGCGGATGCCGCAGTGGCCGAGCACCCCGGGCATGGGCGCGACCATGCCTGGGGTGCTGATGAGGGCCGCATGACGCCGGCCGCACCGGGCCGGTCCCGCCGGAGACGACTCGGGCCCAGGCAGGCATGTGGGTGGGGACACAACGGGCATGAATACCCCTGGGGGGTATATGTCGTGCCATCGGGAGGGCCGACCGGAGAGCCGCTTCCAAAGAGCCTCCGTCCTCAGCTACGAACACGGCGAGCGCGAGGTTGACCCTCCCCTTACGTCAGGCTTGAGGCTGTAGGCCGACGAAGGGGGCAGGTGGATGAGCTACTCCGTGGGGCAGGTGTCGGCTTTTGCCGGGGTGACGGTGCGTACGCTGCATCATTACGACAAGGAGGGTCTGCTCTCGCCGAGCGAGCGCAGCCCCTCCGGTTACCGGCTCTACAGTGACGCCGACCTGGCGCGTCTCCAGCAGATCCTCTTCTACCGTGAGCTCGGCTGCCCTCTTGATGAGATCGCCGCGATCTTCGAGGATCCGCAGGCGAATGCCCTGGAGTATCTGCGGTCCCGGCAGAGGCAGTTGAATGAGGAGATCGCCAGGCTGCAGCGGCTGTCCGAGGTCGCGGAACGTGCCATCGAGGTCCAGCAGACCGGGGTGTCCCTGACTCCTCAGGAACGCTTCGAGGTCTTCGGTGAGATCGCCTTCGACTTGAGTTACGCCACCGAGGCAGAGCTGAAGTGGGCGCACTCGGAGGGGCAGCGGGAGGCGATGGCGCGTGCGGCTGCCCATACCAAGGAGGACTGGTGGCAGCTCATGGGCGAGGCTGCCGCCTGGCGCGCGGAACTGCTCGCGGCCTTCGACGACGGGGAACCGAGTGACGGCGCACGGGCCATGGACCTGGCCGAGGAGCACCGTCTGCACATCTCACGCTGGTTCACCTCCTGCCCGCCCGACATGCACCGGCGCATCGCGAACGACTTCCTCGCCGACCCACGCGCGTTCGCGCTGGTCGTACCGCCGTCGCAGCAACGCCCGGGCCTGGCCGCCTATACGTGCAAGGCGGTCCACGCCAACGCGGCCCGCCACGCAGACGGCCGTACCGACTTTGAGGAGGACCGATGAGAATCCTGATCGCTGCGGCCGGATCGCGCGGTGACGTTGCGCCCTACACGGGCCTGGGCGCAGAACTGCGGCGGGCCGGATACGACGTCGCCCTCGCCACCACGGACACGTTCGCCCCCCTCGTACGCGAGGCCGGCCTTGAATACCGCAGCCTCCCCGCCGACCCGCGACGGGGCGGTGGCGTCACGGGCAAGCGTGAGCTGATGCGTACCGCTGCCGCGTTCATCACCGATCTGGGCCAGGGCTTCGCCGACGCGATGGCCGACGACACGGATCTGCTCCTGCTGTCGACCACCACAGCCCCGCTCGGCTGGCACCTCGCCGAGGCCACGGGCACACCGAGCCTCGGCGTGTACCTCCAGCCCACCGCACCGACCGGCGACTTCCCGCCCGTCGTCACAGGCGCCCGCTCACTGGGCCGTCCCGCCAACCGGCTGGCCGGACGCTTCGCTCTGCGCATGGCCGACCGCGTCTGCAAGCAGGCAGTCACACAGCTGCGCCACCGCCTCCAGCTGCCCCCGGCCTCCGCCTCCGCAATGCGCCGACAGCAGGATCAGGCAGACTGGCCCGTCTTGCACGGCTTCAGCATGGCCCTGGTGCCACGCCCCTCCGACTGGCGTTCCGGCCTGAAGGTCGTGGGCAACTGGTGGCCACATCACGATGCGGCCGAACAACTGCCCACGGACCTGGAGGACTTCCTGCGGGTCGGGCCCCGGCCGGTCCTCATCGGCTTCGGGAGCATGGCGGCCGGCGACGGTGAACGGCTGAGCGAGATCGCCGTGACCGCCCTGCGCCGCGTCGGGCTGCGCGGCATCCTCCAAGCCGGCAGTGCCGGACTCGCGGCCGACGGCGACGACGTGTTCACCATCGGGCAGGTGCCGCACGCCGTGCTGTTCCCACGCCTTGCCGCGGTGGTTCACCACGCCGGGGCCGGTACCACGGCGGCCGCGTTGCGCGCCGGAGTGCCCGCGGTCACCGTGCCGGTCACTGCCGACCAGCCGTTCTGGGCGCGGCGAGTCGCCGCTGTCGGCGCCGCCACCGATCCGATCCCCTTCCGCTCTCTCACCGCCGATCGGCTCGCCGGCGCACTCGACCAAGTCGTGAGGCAGCAGACATACGCACGAGCCGCCGCGAGAGGAGCGCAGCAGATGGCGACCGAGGACGGAGCAGGCCAGGCCCTCAAGGCCATCCAGCGGCTGACCACAGGATGATGCCAACCGGTTCACCGTCCTCGTCACCCCGGCCTGACCAGGCCGACGCGTTGTTCGTGGACCGGCAGGTCGCGCAGGACGGTGCGGCCGAGACGGTCAGGTCGCGAAGACGCCCGGGGGGTTACGGCGAAGGGGCGGTGCCGGGTGTATCGGATCCGGCACCCGAAATGGCGTGAGAGTGGCGAAGTCACGGCCGGAAAGGCTGCGGGAATCACCCGGAATGTTATGCCGCACTGACTCAGGCACGGTCCCGCCCCGCGTCGTTGCCGGCGTTCCCAAGTCCAGGCGCCTCTGAGCGGTGTCGCGCTCAGAGACGCCTGGCGGAGTCAGTGCTTGGTCGGGACGACCGGGTTGGACGGTGATGAGGCGGGGCCGGTGCCTACGCAGTTGGTGGCCGATACAGTGAAGGTGTAGCTGGTTCCGGGGGTGAGGCCGGTGATGGTGGCGCTGGTCGAGGTGCCGCTGACCGTCGCACTACCGCCGGGGGATCCGGCCACGTCGTACTGCGTGATCGAGCAGCCCCCGTTGCTGGCCGGCGGTGTCCAGGTGACGGTCGCCTGCCGGTGACCGGCGGTGGCGGTCACGTTGGTCGGGGCACCGGGCAGGGTCTGGCCGGTCTGCGGCACGAAGAAGTCCGACATCGCGGTGGCGCCGCCGTCGTTGCTGGTCAGCGGGGCGAGACCCCATGCAGACTCTATGGTGGCCAGCCAGGAGTAGTGGTTGTACAGGTTGGTCGAGTGGTAGCCGGCCGTGGTCGACTTGCTGATCACGATCGACGCCACCTGGTTGTTCCGGGTGCCGTCGTCCTCGTCCCACACGATGTTGAGCACCGAGTTCTGGCCGGTGAAGGCGGGGGAGTTGAGGATGGTCGGCACGTTCTGCGACAGCCAGGTGTCGCCTTGGGCGATCGTGCCGTCGTGCATGTCGTCGATCAGGTTCGGGGTGATGAAGGCGTAGTTCGGCGTGGTGGACGTCGAGCCGAGGTCGGTGGCGAGCTGGGTGTACGGCACGTCGTTGTTGCACTGCGACGTGGTCTGAATGTCGGTGTAGTAGACGAAGGGGTTGTGCCGCACCGCATACTCGCCCGAGTCGGACAGCGTGCAGGGCGCCGGCATCGATTCCTCGTATGCCTTCCAGGTCTTGCCGGCTGGCGTGATGCGGTCCGCCGCGATGTTCGGCTGGTTCACCGTGCATTGCGACGGGTTGCAGTCGGTGGTGATGCCGAAGTTCGATCCACCGGTCAGTTCCAGGTAGTTCGGCAGACTCGGGTGGCCGACCGCGAAGTAATTCGACGCGATGCCGTACTGGCTGACCAGCGAGTTGATGTACGGCGCCTGGCTGTTGCCGACGATCTCGTTGTACGAGTGGTTTTCCATCAGGATCGTGAAGACGTGGTCGAACGCCGGAACGGACCCGGCCGCCTGCGCGGATGCGGCGCCACCGGATATCTCCGGCGCCAGGGCGAGCAGCAGCGCGGCCACCAAGGTCAGCAGTCTTCTGGCCAGTCGTCGGTGCGGACGCATGTGCAACCTCCTCCAGCTAGGTGTTTTGCACCCAGCACGGTGACGGAACCGGCGGCTCCGGCGCCTCCGCACGCACTGGACCGTTGGCTGAATTTGTCGCTGGGGCTCGTCAACAACCTTTCAGCCAACGCGGACTTGATTGTTTACGAGGTGGAGGATCGCCCTGCTCGCCGCAGGTGATCGTCCGGTTGCTTTCTGTGGCGCGCCGTGCCCGATGCGTCTTGTGCGGTAGAAGCGGGGTGGGCCTACCGCGGCCGGTGCGAGTCGATGCGCCGGAACACACCCTCGCCCGAAGGACGCTCGTTGTGCCGTCGTGCCTGGCTGCTCAGGGGTGCAGCGGCTCCTCCGAGTGAAGGGCGGCGGTGTGGAGGGAGTGTCGCGACACGTTGGACACGCGCAAGGGGGCTGCTGCGGCGGTGACGTCCGCTCTGTGGGGCACGGTGTGCAATCGCTGGAGGACCCTCGCTGGGGCTGAAGGGGGCAGGCTGTTGGGTCGCTCGGCAAGTCCGTGTGAGCACGTGCAGGTTCCGGTGCCGGTTCGGTGCTGACTTTGGAGGGTCAGTGGTGGGAAAACACCAGGTCATAGCTCTGATCGGATGAGTTGTCGTACCACTCGATGGTGGTGCCGATGAGGCTGGCGGCGACGATTCCGGGCTCGAAGGGGGTCGAAACGAGTGCTGTCCGGGACGCGTAATCCGGGGTGATTTGACGGTGCGCGGACATCTCGGGCTGATCGGCCTACGGCCGCCGCGTGGTGGGCGGCTGGGCTGAGAGGCCGACCCGACTTCGCCGCTCAGCTTCGCGGGCACGGGGCAAGACGCAGCGCCTGAGCTCGGTGCGTGTTCGTCCCACCGTTCAACTTCAGAAGCAGTGTCAGATCCGTTGATCTATGACGTTCTCCGACTCAGCACTCGCGCTGGTGAGTTCTCGTTTCGTGTGGCGAACTCGAGCACGGTGTGGCTCACACGGGAAGTTGCGCCGTTCAGCAGCAACACTGACCCCATAGGATGAGGCATGAAATCGAACTTGACGCATTCCGGGACGAGTTGGGACCGGCGACGCGCAGCAGTTCTGACTTCCCTGCTGGGTGCGGCGGCCCTCGGATGGACTGCGGTAGCGCTGAGTGTGCACACGACCGGCTCAACCGCACCGGACCCTGACAGTGTGACTGATGCTGACCTGGCCCGGCTGGGCGCTGCTGTGATGGCCGGCGTCGCGGCGGTGGCTGCCGTACTGTGGTGGCGCCACTGGGCGACCCTACGCCGGCCGGTGACCGGCGGAGGCTGGGCGCGGGCGGCGTTCGCCGTCTCCGCCGTCCATTCGATGTTTGTCGTACCGGTGATCGTGTTCGCCTCCTGGGACTGGAAGGCTCCTGTGATCGCGTTCACCTGTGCAGTGCTCGCGGGCGGTGTGCGGGAGGTCTCCGCCTCATCCTTGTGGGCTGCTGGTGCACACCTCAGCCGCGTCGCCGAAGTCGGCGGTCAACCAGTTCTCGGAAGATAGCCCACCGTTCCCGTGGCGCGACATCGACGCCGGGCTCGAGCACGGCGTCGATTCGATCGCGGTGGCCTCGTCCAGCTCGATGTCGGCGGCGCGGGCTCGACCAGGCTCTCGCCCACGTCCTGCTCGATGTCCCGCAGAGCGTCGAGGATGTCCGGCTCGCGCCGGTTCTCGGGCTCGTCGAGGTAGAAGGCCCGCTGGTCCAAGTTGGCACGATGCGCTGCAAGCGGCTCTCCACGACGCACGGTTCCGGCCGGCCATCCATTCGCCAGCGGTCCCCACACGCGGATGCCCGTCCGGTCGTGCTGGTCCGCTGAACGGCATCGACCACGCCGGCATCCAGAAGGAGTTCCTCGACGAGGACCGCATCCCGCATCCCGCTGACGGTCGTCACCATCGGCAAGCCCGTCGCCGACGGCCGCTCCCGCGCTCCCCGCGCTGGACTACGCCGAGGTCAGCACGACCCACTCGGAAGCGCGCTCACGCGGGCCGTACAAGAGGTACGGCCCCTCTTGGCCGAGCACGCCATGCCGCGCCCAACCGCCAGATTCCCCACCCCGGCGGACATGTCCGCCCACCTCGACGTGTACGGCAGCCAGCCCCCGAGGAGGATCAAAGCCGCATGTCGATTCTCCGCAAGCCTTGTCGACCGAGCGTCGCGTCCATGCGGGCGAAGCCGCGTGTCACCAGTTGATCCCGGTAGGTGGGCGGGCCCGCGAGGGCCATGCGCGGGAAGCGTCGTAGCAGGATGGGCACGGCGACCTCGGCCTGCATTCTGGCGAAGGCGGCGCCCAGGCAGTAGTGCGGGCCCAGTCCGAAGGAGAGCGGCCGGACGTCCTTCCGGGTGATGTCGAACGCCGACGGGTCGGTGAACCGGCGGGGGTCGCGGTTGGCGGCGGCCAGGACCAGGAGCGCCCGGCTGCCTGCGGCGACGCGGTGACCGCAGAAGTCGATGTCCGTCCCGGCGGCCCGCGTCAGCA
This sequence comes from Streptomyces sp. NPDC054783, assembly GCF_053611725.1. Taxonomy (NCBI): domain Bacteria; kingdom Bacillati; phylum Actinomycetota; class Actinomycetes; order Kitasatosporales; family Streptomycetaceae; genus Streptomyces; species Streptomyces sp. NPDC054783. Next base: position 179,063 of record NZ_JBSHAY010000011.1, read on the forward strand.
CGTGATTCGGTGGGTCGAACCGCAGGGTCTCGGTGATGAAGGCGGAGGCGAGGTCGTCATCCGTGGTCATCCCATGGCCCTGAGCGGGGTGGTTCAGTGCGAGCCGCACCGTGTTGCCGATCAGGTCGCTGGGGCTCTGCACGCCGGCGATCAGGAACATCACCAGGCTGGCGACGAGTTCCTCCTCACTCAGCGCTCCGCCGGCATCACGGTCTCGCACCATCACGCTGACCAGGTCGTCGCCCGGCCGACGCCGACGTTCTCGGACGAGGTCGCCGAGATAGTCGACCAGTACGTCCATCCCTGCGTCGGCGGGGCGCAGTTCGTCGCGGTCGAAGACGGGCTCGAACGCGATCGTGGTCGCGGTGATGGCGGTGCGCAGCGCCATCTGGTCCGCCTCGGGGATGCCGAGCAGTTCTCCGGTGACGGATATCGGCACGCGGGTGGCGAAGGACTCCACCAGGTCGAGCGGGCCGCCCTCGTCGAGGGCGGCGAGCCGGGCCGTCCACCGTTCGGCGGCCCTGACCGCCAGGTGCCGCCGCCCGGCGACCTGGCGGGGCGAGTAGGCCCAGCCGGAGAAGCGTCGCATGCGCTCATGGTCAGGTGAGTTGCTGAACATCATGATCTTTGTGAAGCACTGCCACGACGAGTGGTCGATCAGGCCGGTCACCTGGTGGACGGTGGCGTCGGTGACCAGGAAACGGGAGTCGCGCAGGGCGGTGGTGACCTCGTCATAGCCGAGTACGAGCGTTCCGGAGGGGCCGAGGGGGATCACCGGCCCGAGTTCCCACAGCGCGTCGTACAGGGGGTAGGGGTTGTGCTTTCCGGCTGGGGTGAACAGCTCCGAGAGGGCCTCGGCGGGACCCATGACCGGCTCGGTGAGCTGGTGATCGGTCGCTGGCATGACGGTTGCCTCCCTCGAGGTCATGTGGAGTGGGACATCGTCTGCGGCCGGTTTCCCGGTGGTTGCTTCGCTGCCTGGAAGCCGGTGTAGAACCCCGCCTCCGTGTCGTACAGGTGAAGGCTGCGCAGGATCCGCCACAGATGGCCGAGAGTCAGTCGCTCCTCCCTGACCATTCCCGGATGGGCTTCCTTCAGGGCGAGTTGCGCCTTGGGGAGGTTGTAGAACGGGATTGCCGGGGCCACGTGGTGCGCGGTGTGGGTGGAGATGTTGTGGGTCAGGAACGACAGCGCCTTCGGATACGCGTAGTCCGTGGTCAGAAGCAACCTGCTGGCGTTGCGCGTCCAGTGCTGCGAGGTCAGGAAGGGGACATCGCCGGCGCTGTGGTGCATGAGCGTCGTGGCGCTGAACCACAGGTGGGTCATCAGCCAGGGCAGGACGAAGTAGAACAGCAGGCCCCGTACACCGGTGAACACCACGAGCGACGACAGTCCGACGAGGGCGGCAGGCCCGGTGAAGGCGATGGACCGCCACACGTCGTGCCGCATCGACCGTTTGGGGAAGTAGCCCGGTCTGAAGCCCGACACGAACCAGTACCGGACAGTGCCTCCCCAGAACGCCCAGGTGCGGGTGCCCGCGTAGACGGCTTTGGCGAGGGGGGAAAGGCGCTGGTAGGCGGCCGGGGGCAAGGGCCGCCAGTCTGTGTCCAGTTCGAGGTTGTTGGTATGTGAATGGTGAAGATTGTGCACATGCCGCCAGGAGTGGTAGGGGTACAGCAGCGGGAGCAGCGCGAAGCTTCCGGCGGCGGTGTTCAGCCGTCGTGACCGGGAGAACGAGCCGTGCCCGCAGTCGTGCGCGATGCAGTGCATGCCCCAGCCGCCGAGGCCGGCCACGAACCACAGCGGGATGTCGAGCAGCCAGGAAGGGGAGAACGCGACTCCGGTGATTGCCCCCGCGTAGAGGGCGAGGCTCACGGTGAGTCCGAGCACCCCGCGAGCTGTGCGCGGAGTGAAGTACTCGCGCGGGATCGACTGCGTCAGGTGCCGTCCTTCCAATGCCCGCGACTTGTCCAGGAACTCCTCGAACCGCTGGTCCGGGCTGGTCGGCATGCCGCTCATGGCCATGTTGTCCTCGCTCTCAGTGGCTGCTCTCCTCGGCGAGCCGCCGGCCGAGATGGGCGGCCACGGCGTCGATGGACGAGTGCTCGTACAACAGGGCGGGCGACAGGCGGAGTTCGACGAACTTCTCGAGTTTTCCGCACATGTGGATTCCGGTGCGGGAGTCGAGTCCGTAGTCCTCGAAGGACCGGGTCGTGTCGACCGTGGAGGGGTCGACGGACAGCTTGTTCACCATGTAGTCGACCATCCACGCACGGATGGCCTCCTCGGTGACCGGGCCGTCGGACGTGCGCTCGTTCTTGTTACGCCGAAACACGGTGAGCTCCTGTTGTTCTCTGTCGCTTTTGGGTGATGCGTGCGGCTGAGGGCTCGCGCAGGCTCCACACGATGTGCAGCCTGCCGAGGGCGGTCAGCGCCCAGCCGCTGAGGTCGGGGCTCCCACCACCGGGTGGCATGGCGGTAGGACCCGGGAAAGGCGTGGTGGTTGTTCTGGAGGCCTTCACCGAAGGTCAGGACGGCGACCCACCAGTTGTTGGTGCTCTTGTCCCCGTTGTCGAACGGCCTGCTGCCGAAGGCGTGGCAGATGGATCCGACGCACCACGCGGCCTGATTGGCGAGGAAGATTCGGGCGAGGCCGCCGAAGACGAGGCCGGAGAAGGCGGACATGGCCGTGTGCCCGACGGCGAAGCCGATCGCGGCCGGGAGGACGAGGCCGGCCATCACCCACATCGGGTAGAGGCGGTGATGCAGGATCAGGCGCCGCTCACGCAGGAGGTCCGGCGCATAGACGGACCACTTCGACGACTCCTCGCTGAGCATCCACGGCATGTGCGCGTACCACAGGCCGCGCATGCGGGCCTTGAAACCCGTGCCGTGCAGATTCGGCGAGTGCGGGTCGCCCTCGCGGTCGGCGAACCTGTGATGCCGCCGGTGGGTCGCCACCCAGAACAGCAGGGGGCCCTGCGCGGCCATGGAGCCGGCGGCCATCAGGACATCCTGGAACCATGGCGAGGTCTTGAACGCCTTGTGGGCGAGATACCGGTGCAGCCCGATGGTGACTCCACCCAGGTGCACGCAGTAGAACAGGCTGAGCAAGACCACATCGGTCACCGTGAACTGCCCGGTCACCAGCAGGTACAGGGCGGCGGCGGTGCCGATGAGCGGAAGGATCATGGTGGTCAGCGCGGAGAATCTCTTGATCCGCAGGCTTCTCGGGTCGAGCCGGACGATGCCCGCCGAGGCACTGGGAGCCGACATGGCTCGCCCTCCCTTCTCCTAGGCTTCCGGGGGCGCGGTCATACGCGCGGGATAGCGGACCTCGGACACCAGCCCCGCTCGGTCCAGGAGACTGATGACCCCGCCGGTGATGTCGATCTGCCAGAAGCGGTGCCGGTTGTGCGCCAGCGACGGCTGGGAGTGGTGGTTGTTGTGCCATGACCCGCCCACGGAGACCGGTGCGAGCACGGCGAGGTTCTGGCTGGAATCCCTGGTCTCGTACGGGCGGCGGCCCAGCGTGTGCCCCAGTGAGTTGACCGTCCACGTCACATGGTCGAGGACGAACATGCGGGCGAACCCGCCCCACAGTAGTCCACCGAGCGCGTCCACCGGCCGCCCGGTCACCGCCCAGCCCACCGCTGCCGGCAGGGCCAGCCCCAGAGCGATCCACCAGGCGTAATAGCGATCAACGGTGCAGACCTGGCGATCGCGCAGCAGGTCGGGGACGACCTTGGCCCAGCCCTCCCGTCGGACGGTGAACAGCCAGCCGACATGGCCGTGCCACAGGCCGCGCAGGACCGCGAGCCGCCCCTCGCCCCGCGGGCGCGGCGAGTGCGGATCGCCGTCCCGGTCGGCGAAAGCATGGTGCTTGCGGTGCACTGACACCCAGAACAGGATCGGCCCCTGTGCCGCCATGCTGCCCGCGACGCCCCACAGGAAGGTCAGTACCGGGCCGGTGGAGAACGAGCGGTGGGAGAAGAACCGGTGCAGCCCGCCTTCGACACCCAGTGACGTGACGACGTACATGCCGATGAACAGCGCGAAATGCAGCCACGACCAGCCGTGGTGCGCTGTGAAGACGATGGCGGCCGCAAAGCCCGCCGTGGATCCGCCGACTGTGGCGCAGGCGAGCGCCGGCGCGGAGTGATCCCTCGGTGGCGCTGCACCGGCTTCAGCGTTCATGGCACGGCTCCCCGGAGAGGTCGGAGGGCACGAGAGCGCTGCCCAGGGTCCGCTCCAGATACGCTGCCTGCGCGGCCCCCCGGCGGATCTTCCCGCTGGTGGTCATGGGGATGGTGCCGATCCGCACGAGGTGCACGCCGGTCGGCCGGACGCCGTGTTCGGCGGCCACCGCCGCCAGCAGACTGCCGCGCAGGGCCTCGAGTTCGGTTTGGGTCTGGCGGCTGTCGCGCACCTCGGCGACCACCATGACGTGTTCCTCGGACGTGCCCCGGACCGCGAAGGCGACCGATCGGTGAACGGACGGATGTGCACGGTCGACCGTGCGCTCGATGTCCTGAGGGTAGAGGTTCCGGCCGGCCACCACGAGCAGACCGCTTATGCGGCCGGTGACGAACAGTTCCCCGGCGCGCAGATAGCCGAGGTCGCCGGTCCGCAGATACCTTCTCTTTCGCGGACCGGTGCGGTCAGCGGGCGTCGCGCCGAACGTCGAGCCGGTCAGCTCGGGTTTGCGATGGTAGCCCGCGGCGACGTTGGGCCCGTGTATCCAGATCTCTCCGACCTCGCCATCGGACAGCGGTCGGCCGGAGTCCGGATCGACGACAAGCAGCTCGTGGTCCTCCGCAGGGCCCCCGCAACCCACGATGGGTACCGCATCGTCCGTCCCGACCACCACCCGGCCACGCGACAACTCCTCCCGGTCCACCCACTCGACGCTGATGGACGTCGCGGGCGCTTTGGCCGTCACCAGCAGCGTGGCCTCGGCGAGCCCGTAACACGGGATCAGTGTCTTCTCCCGGTAGCCCCGGGGCGCGAACCGTTCCCGGAAGGCGTTCAAAGTGTCGAGCACGACCGGCTCGGAGCCGCTGAAGACGTGCCGGAGCGACGACAGGTCCACACGGTCCAGGTCTTCGTCGTCCACGCTGTCGGCACAGAGCTGGAAGGCGAAGTTCGGCGCGACGGTGATGGTCACCCGGTGTTCGGTGATCGCCTGAAGCCAGCGAACCGGCTGCTGGACGAAGTGCTCCGGCGTCATCATCAGCAGCGGCCAGCCGCCGTGCAGCGCCAGCATGATGGTCCCGATGAGTCCCATGTCGTGGTAGGGCGGCAACCAGGTCAACCCCACGCGATCGTCCTCCGCGCCGATGTGCCGGCCGATGGCGTGGCAGTTGCTCATCAGGTTGGCGTGCGTCAGCTCCACGCCCTTCGGGTCGCCCGTCGAGCCGGACGAGTACTGGATCACGGCTGTGTCCGTCGGCTGCACAGGATCGTCCGGCGTCGTCGAGGCATGCCCGTCAGCCGCATTCGAGGGAGGTTCGTCGTCCAGTGGGATCAGCCGCGGCATCGTGTCACCACCGGCCGCCATCCCGGCAAATCGCCGCTCCTGGCGGGAGTCGGCGAGGATCGCACCAGGCGCGCAGTCGGCCAGGATCGAACGCAGCCGGGCCACGGCCCTTCGGTTGGTCGGAGGAGAGGCCGGGACAGCCGTCCCGCCGACTTGGAGTATGCCCATCAGCCCCGACACGAACCGCAGTCCGGGCTGACCGGCCAACACCACGCGGTCGCCGCTGTGTCCTTCGGCCCTCAACCGCGCCGCCACAGCGTCGGAGTGCCGCTTCAGATCGCGATAGGTCCACGACTCAATACGGTCACTCGTCCCGTCAGCCAGAAAGCGGAACGCCGGGCGGTGGGGCGTGAAGCGTGCCCGAACACCGAGGATGCCGGTGAGCGTCGCATCCGGCCGGGACGTGTACCACGCGATCTGTGAGGACCCTCGATCGCGCTGACGTGTCGTGACCTCATGCTCCACCGGACCCCTTCCCAGAGCTGCCGGGCTGGGAGCTCCCACTGCTCAAGCTGAACTCGTGGAGTCCGATGATCTGGTCACGTTGCGATCTGCACCGAGGGCGGTGGAGAGCAGACGGCAGCCGATCAGCCGAGGACCGTAGTTTATCTTCATCAATTTCCGCTTGACTACACGGATGAAGTGGGCCAGATCGGCCAAGTGGCGTTCGGGCAGCACCCGGACGCCTTCAGCGGGGGCCAGCTCCAGCGCGCAGAACAGCAGGTCGGTCTCGGTGGCCGGGACCGCAAGTCGGCTCTTCCAGGCGCGGGTGCGGTAGCCGGTGCCGGCGGCGATGCCGTAGGTCCCGTAGGGGACCGCCGTGCCCGGCCCCTGCCGGCCCCAGGACGCTACGGAGCGCCCTGGACCGGGCGCAGCGAAGAGGGGCGTAGCCCTCGCCGGGCGACCTTCTTCGGCTGCATGTCCTACGTGATCCATGCGGCTGGCCGAGTCCATCCATCTGTCACTCGAGCAGGGTCCCTTGCCCAAGCAGGTTCCGCCCAGTTCGTTCGTATGCTGTGCGCGCACATCGCCCGCTTTCGGGTGGCGGACGGCCGGGGACGAGCGCGTGGACGGACCGTGACTGGTCCGGGCGAAGCACCGGATCGGGGTCATGGGATACGCAGGGGCCGTGCTTGCCTCGGGTCGTCGGGTCTGAGGGGGGCCTGGTCCGTCTGTGTGCGCCGCTGGTGAAGGCGGGGTGGGGGAGTTGTCGTATCCGGTCCACGCGCGTAGCGGATTATGCCGAGACTGAGGTTGTCTCGTGTGTGCATCTCCAACCCCCACGTCCTACGGAGACTTCATGCACCGCGCCGATTTCGGCCTGCCTGCCACTGCCCTGATCCTGAGCGGAACAGGTGCCGCCGCAGGCCCTGGCTGAGCCTTCCGCACTGTCCTCCGGCGTCCGGTGCCAAGGGTTTGCCGGAGTCCTCGAACTGCTCGAAGTCGGAGAAGCCGTCGGGCGATTGCAAGCCCGGCTGCCACGACGTCTGGTGCGCGTACGCGCTGCGTGACGTGCTCGTCAAGCGTGCCTGGAAGCTGACAGCCGCCGACCAGGAGAAGTCGGCCCGCGCGGATTCAGTGTCCACGCGGGCCGCAGTCGGCATGCCGTGAGTCCCGCCATCTCCGAACCCGTTCGCATATTGGCGCTTTGTCATCAACGCCATCTTCAAGTTGATGACATGTACATGTCATTCATGGCACTCTTTCTCTCCAACCGCCGCACGAGCACGACAGCATCCACAACCGTCCCGGACGGCCCCACGCCGGCCGGACGTCCCCCCACAAAAGGAGCTTGTGTGACCTCCCGCGACACACGCCACCGGCGCACCGCTTTGGCCGCGGCCACAGCCGTCGCCGCCACCACGGCACTTCTGAGCACCACGCTCACCACCACTGCCACCGCCGAGCCCGCCACCGGCGCCGCCCGCCTCGCCGCAGCTCCGGTCACGCTGTCGGCGGCCGCCCGTACCGGTCTGATACGGACGGCGCAGGCCGACGCGGCTCGGACCGCGCACCGCATAGGTCTCGGTGCCAAGGAGAAGCTGGTCGTCAAGGACGTCGTGAAGGACGTCGACGGCACCGTCCACACCCGCTACGAGCGCACCTACGCGGGTCTTCCGGTGCTCGGCGGCGACCTCGTCATCCACACCGCCAAGTCCGGCAAGACCGAGGGCGTGACCAGAGCGACGACGCAGAAGCTGCAGCTCGCGTCACTCAAGCCGCAGATCACCGCCGCCAAGGCCGAGAAGCAGGCCCTCGGTGTGGCCAAGGCGACGGGGTCGGCGAAGACTGTTCCGGACCAGGCTCCGCGCAAGGTCATATGGGCGGTGAGCGGCAAGCCCGTTCTCGCCTACGAGACGGTCGTCGGCGGCCTGCAGGACGACGGCACCCCGAACCAGCTGCACGTCATCACCGACGCTGCCACCGGCAAGAAGCTGTTCCAGTACCAGGGCATAGAGACAGGCGTCGGCAACACCCACTACAGCGGCAAGGTGGACCTGTCGACGACGCAGTCAGGCTCGTCCTACACCCTCACGGACGCCACGCGCGGTGGTCACAAGGCCTACGACCTCAACCACGGAACCTCGGGCACCGGCACGCTGCTTTCCCAGTCCAGCGACACCTGGGGCGACGGAACGGTGTCGAACGCGGCGACCGCCGCCGCGGACGCCGCTTACGGGGCGCAGGAGACCTGGGACTTCTACAAGAAGACCTTCGGCCGCAGCGGCATCAAGAACGACGGCGTGGGTGCGTACTCCCGCGTGCACTACGGCAACTCGTACGTGAACGCGTTCTGGGACGACAGCTGCTTCTGCATGACCTACGGCGACGGTGAGGGCGACAACGACCCGCTGACCTCGCTCGACGTGGCCGGGCACGAGATGAGCCACGGTGTCACCTCCAACACCGCGGGGCTGGAGTACACGGGTGAGTCCGGCGGCCTGAACGAGGCGACCAGCGACATCATGGGTACCGGTGTGGAGTTCTACGCCGGCAACTCGTCCGACCCGGGTGACTACCTCATCGGCGAGAAGATCAACATCAACGGCGACGGCAAGCCGCTGCGCTACATGGACAAGCCCAGCAAGGACGGCGGCTCCGCCGACTACTGGTCCTCCAGCGTGGGCGGCCTGGACGTGCACTACTCGTCCGGCGTCGCCAACCACTTCTTCTACCTGCTGTCCGAGGGCAGCGGCGCGAAGACAATCAACGGCGTGAGCTACGACTCGCCCACCCAGGACGGCTCCACGGTCACCGGCATCGGCCGGGACAAGGCGCTGCAGATCTGGTACAAGGCGCTGACCACGTACTTCACCTCGACGACCGACTACAAGGGCGCCCGCACCGGCACCCTCAAGGCGGCATCCGACCTCTACGGTGCCTCCAGCACCGAGTACAAGACGGTCGAGGCAGCCTGGTCCGCAGTCAACGTGAGCTGATCCCCACAGGCTCCTGGGCGGCAGCCGGGACACACCCCGGGTGCCGCCCCTGGCCCTCAACGTCACTGCCGGTACCGCACCCAGTGGTCTGCCGGGGTGTGCTCCCAGGCGCGGTCAGTCGCCTCGGGCCGGATCAGGGGTGCGGAGCCACGCCCTCGTCGACAGGCAGCGCAACGGGCTCCTCAACCGGCTGTGCGACTGCCTCGGTGGAGGTCGCCTCGGTGGAGGTCGCCTCGGCGGAGGCCGCGTCGGCACCCTGTGCTCCGCGCGTCCCACGCCCGGCCGACGCCGGACTCACGCGGCGCAGAGCCAGGTGAAGCACCGGCATCAGCACGCAGGTGACCGCGGCGGACTGCCACAGAAGCGCGTCGAGCCGGCCCGCCGCCAGATACGTGCCCGCGGCCACCGCGGCCACCGCACACACGCCGCGGTCCACGATGCTCTCCACCGACAGCAGCGTGGCGCGCGGGGCCCCCTTCGGGATGGCGTCGTTGATGAGCTTGCGCTGCACCGGATAGCCGAACCCGGTGATCGCAGCGAACGCACACAGCAGCCCGACCACGGCCCAGGGGCCGCCGACAGCGGTGCCGGCGAGTGCGGCGGCGAGCGCGACGCTCAGCAGGGACACCCAGGCCGTGGCCGACAGCCGCCAGCTCAGCCACTGGGGCCGGGCGGAGGTCACTGCCTCGGCGACCGTCATCGCCGCGAGGACACTGCCGTGGCTGCTCTCTGCGATGCCGTGCTCGAGCAACACCGGCTGGAACAGATTGACCTGGCAGATCCGCGACAGCGTGAAGACCGCCACGCCCTGCACCATGAGCAGGGCCAGCCACGGTGACGACCGAAGGGTGCCCAGGGCGGCGCCCGTGTCCCGCAGCAGAGTTGCCCTCCGCCGCCCAGGAGCGCTCGCCCCGGCGCCCGTGTCGCCGGTGGCGATCCGGGGCAGGGCGAGGGCGCAGCCGAGAGAGCCCGCCGCGCTCGCCGCGCTGAGCACGTACGGCGACTGGTGGGCCACGGACATCAGCGGTCCGACGAGCGGCCAGCAGACGACCTTGGCGGCGAGCCCGAGGGCACGCGCCGTTCCCTCCGCCCTGAGGTAGTGGGCGTCCGCTTGCTCGGCGCGCAAGCCGTCGTACAGGCAGGCGCTCGCCGCGCCCGAGGTCAGAGAGCGCCCGGCGGCGATCGCGAGGAAGTGCACGAGGAAGCCCGTGTACGAGGGCGCCAGCACCGGCACCGTGTTCGCCGCCGTCATGACCACCGCGCCCGCGCGCAGGCAATTGCGGGCACCGACGCGGTCGGCGACGACTCCCGTGGGTATCTCGAACAGGCAGAAGGCGACGTAGTAGATGCTCTGGATGCCGAAGATCTGGCCGTCCGACAGGCCCGCGGCACGCTGGTAGGCGTAGAACACGGGCATCCACCACAACAGGTTGAACAACAGCTGGAACCCCTTGTTGAGGCGGATGATGCGGCGGGCGGCCGGGGTCATGGCCGGATCCGCGGAGCGGCGCCACACAGAAGTCATGGAGCGCCTCACCGGGCGTACGGGCGGACCTGGACCAGATGGAACGCCCCCTCGGTGGTCATGAGCCACTCGATGTCCAGAGCGTCGTCGGGGTCGCCCGCACTGAAGTGGGACTGCAGCAGACGCCCCACCAAGGCGAGTTCGCCCAGTGACGTGCGGGTGTCCGACGGGAGGTCCTCACCCGACGAGCCGACGTCCACGGTGCGCCCGCCGCCCTCGACCGTGTTGTACAAGTACTGGTGGGGCAGGACCTTGCCGTCGACCACCCGCTCCGGCGAACCGGCGGTGCAGTTGACGTACACGTTGCGGAAGTCCGCACGCCGGGTCGGATTGCAGGTCACCAGCACACCCCCGAGATCGGCGGGCACATACTGCTGGATGATCACTCCCATGTAGGTGTCGTCCAGCACGATGCCGGCCTCGTGCCGCAGACGTACGCTCCGTGGCGACAGCAACGACGTCCACACCTGCCGCACCGCGTCCAGCAACTGCTCCTCACCGCGCACGGTGGTCACCGAGTCGTAGATCCCGGCCGCCGAGAAACCGGGCAGGTCCTCGGCGTTGGAGGACGAGCGCACCACGAGACGACGTCCGTCGGCCAGCAGACCCGGCACGGCGCCGGTGACGGCCCGTGCCACCTCGTCGGGGATCGGTGTGCTGTGCATCAGGCGCTGCAGGTCCAGACAGAGGGAGTCGATCACGTCGAGCGCTTCGAGTTCGAGCGCCATCTTCAGCTTGCCGATGCCCTGTTGCAGAGCGGCCGACGAGGTGAGGAAGAGATGGTGCAGGCGGAACGGGAGCGCCACCCCCTCGGGTGCCCGGATGGTGGCCGCCACGCGTTCGGCCGCTGCGGCCCGCAGCAGTTCGACGGGCGCTTCCGGCTCGCCGAGCCGTAGGGCCAGGTGGGTGAGCAGATCGGGCCGCGGCGGGCGCGGGCGTGCGTAGAACGCGGTCAGGTCCGCCGTGCGGCTGTCCAGGACATGGTGCAGTTCGCCGAGGTTGGCGGCCTTGGTGCCGTAGCTGTCGCGGTCGGCGCGCCGCAGCCGGTGCAGAGCCATGATCGGCGCCTCGTCCAGCAGGGGTGCGTCGATGCGGATGCGCTGCTGGTGCCAGACCGGCCTCTCCAGGTCCGGGGCGTCGGACAGTCGCTCCAGGGTGATGGCGTCCTCGGACACCCGGTAGCGCACCCATGCGCCGTCCAGTCCGTCTCGCCGCACCAGAGCGTCCAGGTCGCGGACGACGGCGTTCGGGATGCCCCAGCCCGACGCCAGGACGTTGGTGTGCGAAAGCGGCGTCGTGGGTTCCGTGTTGACGAACCCGGCCACCCGGGGCACGTCATCGGGCAGGCAGGCCATCGCGACGATGTCCGCCCAGCCGAGCTGTGGGGCGGCTCTGCGGTAATCCGCCAGATGGCGAAAGCAGCGCAGTCGGCCTTCGGCCACGCCCGGGTTGAGGCAGGTCCGGGTCCGGTTGCCGAACAGTTCCTGGCTGAGGATGCGGGGTACGCGTGCCTCACTGACCGAGGCGAGTTCGTGCTCCTGCCCGTGGTTCGCCGGTTTCAGCAGCAGGGCAAGCCGTCCGTCCACCCTTGCGCGAACGTAGTGGTAGAACTCCTCCAGCAGTGCGGCGTGCATGGTGTCCGCCTCGGTCGTCTCCAGGACCAGGAAGGGCCGCTCGGAGCCCTCGGCGTCCTCGTCGCTGTGCAGGGACAGCACCCCGAGCAGGAAGCGGCGGTCAGGCGCCATGTACACGGATGTGTTGAACGCGTCCAGAGCTGTGTCGAGTTCGTCCATCCGCATGCCGAGGATGCGCGTGGCGATGTAGTCGACGTGGAAGGGGTGCACCCGGGTGTCGAGCAGATGCCAGGTGTCCTCGGACCTGTCCACCACGATCTTCAGGTACGCGTGTCCGGCGAGCACGCCGGACAGCGCGCGGAACAACGGCAGCGAGAGATTGGCGCCGACGACGGTACGATCGCCCGCCGTGCCGGGGATGTCGGCCTCGTGCGGTGCGTGGGTCATGGCCGGGCCCCCTCGGTGGCGTCCGTGGGCAGGATGCGCGGCAGCGCGTCGACCAGGGCGGTGAAGTCACTGACGACGGACTGCGGCCGGTCCGCCGACAACAGGCACAGGCCCGCCATGGTGTTGGCCCCGGCGGCAGGCTCGTAGACCGGCACGGGGGCGCCGTCCGGCAGAGAGCTCTCGCGGACGACCGACAGCGTGCTGCCGGCGCTGACCGGCGCCGAACGGACGACCGCCGAGGGGTCCCATCGATGGCGGCGGGGCCAAGGAGTGCCGTCGCCGTGCACGGCGAGGACCACCAGCGATCCGGCCGCGCCCGTGGCGTCCTCGGGCGTCAACGCCCGTGCGGGCCAGGCGGGCGAGCCGCCGAGCAGCTGGTCGGTGAACATACCGACCAGGTCGAGGCCGAAGACGTGCTCGATCTGCGGCACCGTCATCGCCCCGCCGAACCGCGCGGCCGTCTCGATGACCCACATACGGCCTTCCCTGCCCAGCTTGATCTCCGTGTGGGTGCCGCAGTTCTCCAGCCCCAGGGCATCCACGGCCCGCCGGGCGAGGTCCACGATGGTGTGCTGGGTCTTGCTTCCCACGGCGGCCGGGGTGATACCGGCGCGCTCGGTGAAGGGCGCCACCGTCGGCATCCGCCCGCTCAGGCAGACGGGACGGAATTCTCCGTCGACGACCACGCCCTCGACGCTGACGTAGTCGCCCCAGCCGGGGCCGTCGAACCACTCCTCGGCACATCCGCTGACGATCTCCTCGACGACGAAGTGCTCCGAGGCGCCGGGAACGTGCAGTTCCGCGAATCCGAGCAGCGCGGACTCGGCCATCACGGCGCGCGACCGCTGCCAGGCGTCCAGCGCGTCCGCGGGCCGCTCGATGATCTGGTGCGCGGTCGAACCGGCGCTCCAGGCAGCCTTTAAAAGAAGTGGACATGACAACTCGACGGCCGCGCGCTCCAGTTCGGTCGCGCTGGTGACGGCGCGGAACCGCGGCTGCGGTATGTCGCGGCGCTTCCACGCGGCGCGCATCAGGCGTTTGTCGCGTGCGAGGGCGGCGGCGGGCCCGGCACCCCTCAGGCCGAGCCGCCGGGACGCCTCGGCGACCGCGACCACCGCGTACTCCGAGAAGGTGAGAACGGCGTCCGCCCCCACCTCGCCGGCTCGGGTGGTGATGAGCTCGACCAGGTCGCCACCGCGGGCGTCGAGAGGTGTGACGACCGACGCGCACAGCCGCGCCGCGTCATGGGCCACGGGCGCGGGCAGTTCGCTGAGGGCCAGTAGGTGCACCGCGGACCTCGCGGCCACCCGCGTCAGGGCATGGCCCACCGGAGGGCCGCCCTTGGCATGCACGTACAGCACCTTGCTCACGGAACTCCAACTCCTCTTGATGTCGTCTGGCGGCCACCGGGCCGCGCCGATGTGTGGTCCGCGGCGGTACATCGACCACGGTCACGCCGTCTCCTTCAAGCGAACCAGCACCCGCCCGCGCCCGAGGAGCGGAGATTCCCGAAGCACTCAGGCAAATGCCCTACTGCTGCCGCCGATTCGTGTCAGGTGAAGGTGCGGTCGTGCGCTAGCGCGACCGATGCCGCTGCCGGAACGTCTGCCCCGCTCGCATGCCCCATCCCCTACGGGATACGCATGAGGTATCACCCAAAGTGATGTGGTGCAGGGTTGAAGGAGTTGGACGTGGACGAAGCTGATTTCAAGGCGTTACTCGCGCCTCTTGCGGTGTCCTGGTGGGAAGCCGACAGCGGCCTGAGCGTGGTCGACAGCGGGGGCGCCGCGTTCGACGACCGGCGGGCCACCCGCCGGTTCCTCGAGGCCCTTCACGCGGACGGCTGCGGTGCGTCCAGCGCGTCCGGCTGCGGCCCGTACCACGCGTGTTTCGAGGGCAGAACCTTCCACGTCCACTGGCCGGAACCCGGCGGCGGGCCGGGACGGCACGGCAGCAGGGGAGTGGCGATCGAGGTGGTCGACCGGCCGGACGACGACCCGTACGCCACGTTTGCCGACCTCGCCCCGGCCGCGGCGTTCGTGCGCGACGCCACAGGCCGCTACCTGTGGGCCAACCACGCCTACGCCCATCTGTACGGCACCACGCGCGACGCCGTGATCGGCCGTCACCTCGCCGACGTCGACGACGCCGGTGACATCACCCGGTTCCTCACCCTCGACCAGGAGGTCCTGACGCGCGGCCGCCCGGTACGGCACACCCTCACCTACCGGCGCGTCGACGGTTGCCCGGGCCGCGCGGCGGGCTACCGCTTCCCCGTCCGCTGGGGCGCGGCGCACTGTGTCGCGGGCATCTACGTCGACGTCACCGACTACGCCCAGGCGCTGGACCAACGACACCGGGCCGAGGCCGACTTGCAGGCCCTGCGAGACCGCAGCGGACTCCTCTGCGTCCGCCTGACCCCGGACGGGCGGGTGAGGGAGGCCGGCACCGCGGTCGCCGACGTCCTGCGCATCCGCCTCTCGGACCTGATAGGCCTGCCGGCCGACACCCTGCTCGCCAGGACACCCGAACGGAGCGCCCTGCACCGGATCTGGGACGACCTGATCAGCGGCCGGCGCCGAAGCGCCTGCACCTGTGCCGTACTCGTCGACCGGGACGGCTGGCGGCGCCGGGCCCGAATCCATCTGAGCACCGTGTGCGGTACGACACCCGGTGTGTCCGGCGTATGGGCCGTCGGTACTCACCTCGGCCTGCGTCATCAGGCCCGACCGGACCTGACGGCCGCCCAGGTTCGCATACTCGCCCTGCTGGCGGCCGGGCACAGCAACGCGGACATCGCAGGAACGCTGCGCCTGTCCCGGCAGACGCTGGACTACCACCTGAGCCGCCTGCGCGCACTGCTCGACGCAGCCACCCGCCCGGCGCTGGTCGCCCGAGCCTATGTGCTCGGCATCCTCTCATCACAGACCTGGCCGCCCCGTTCCTCGACGGCGGCGAATCCCGCAAGCCCGGTCTGAACGCTGCGCTCCGGTCCAGGCACCGCCCGAAGAAGGGGCTCGCAGCACTGACGCAGGGCGGGGCGGCGCCGGTGTACGGGATCGTCTCCTGTGGCGCCGCAACCTGCTGCACGCCAGTGCCGACTTCCGCCCCGGCGCCCTGCGGGGCCGGTCCTTGGACGGGGTCTCCGTGGGCATCGGCAACCTGGGCAAGCAGTCGCCCGGGTTCCGGCGCGCCTACTGGGACGAGGTTGTGGCCGCGACCGGGAGAATCCCAGGGCGCTTGCCGTCCAAGTCGCGACTGGCTCAAGTGCCGCTCGCTGCCCCTCGGGAACGCGTCGTCAGGGGGTCGGTGAGGGAGTGGCCTTGCAGGTGGCGTCCGCCGCGGGGAGCTTCCCGGTGAGCAGGTACCGGTTTCCGTATCCGTCCATGCAGGCGTTGCCGTCGAACAGGTACTGGCCGTGGTTGCCGCCGCCCGCGACCACCAGGCGGGAGCCGGAAAGCGCCTGGCGCATCCGCTGCGCGCCGATGAGCGGTGTCGCCGGGTCGTCGTGGGACTGGAGCAGCAGCACCGGTGGGACCTTCACCGATCCGATCTTCACCGGTGCGGCGGTGGGCGCCTTCCAGAAGGCGCAGGGCGCGGTGATCCAGGTGTACATCCAGGCGAACAGAGGTGCCTTCTTCGCCGCAGCAGAGGTGTCATCGTGCCAAGTCTTCCAGTTCCGCGGCCAGGGGCCGTCCACGCAGTTGTAGGCGAGTTGGGCGGGGTTGACGGCACCGGCCGCCAGTTGCTCGGAGGCGCCGACCAGAGACGAGGGGTCGCCCTTGCGGTAGTCCGCGACCGTGCTCGCCAGGTCCGGCCAGGACAGGTCGGTGTAGAGGGCCGACGCCAGCAGGTCGTCCAGTTCGGTCGCGCCTGCCTGCCCGCTCGCGGGGGCGGTACGCAGCTCGGCCCGGACCGCCGTCCAGGTGGCCGACACCTTGGCCTCGGTGGCGCCCAGATGGTAGGTGCGGTCGTTGCGGGCGGCCCAGGCGAAGAACTGGCGGGTGCGCTGTTCGAGTGCCGGTTCCTGCTCGTAGGTGGCGGCGTATTCGGTGACGTCGGGGTCCACCACGCTGTCGAGGATCATCCGGCCGGTGTGGGAGGGGAACAGCGTGGCGTAGGTCGCCCCCAGCTTGCTGCCGTAGGAGTAGCCCAGGTAGTCCAGCTTGGACCGGCCGAGCGCTGCCCGGACGCGGTCCATGTCGCGCGCGGCGTTCGCGGTGGAGATCGAGTTCAGCAGGGCGCCGGACGCGGTGGCGCACCGCTCAGCGACGCCCCGGGCGATCGCCTCCCGGGCCTGCTCGGCCTTGGCGTCAGCCGGTGTGTAGTCCGGAGCCGGGTGTTTGATGAGCTTGCCGGCGTCACCGCAGGAGACAGGGGCACTCGCGCCGACTCCCCTGGGATCGAAACTGACGACGCTGTACTTCGCCGAGACCTCGGGAGACATCGCGGCCCATACCGGCTGCGCGGCCTCGATGCCCGACTGCCCGGGGCCGCCCGGGTTGACCACCAGGGTCCGCTCGGCGTCCCGGCTCCCCACCATCGACAAGGTGAGGGTGATCTGACGTCCGGTCGGCTTCGCGTAGTCCAGCGGAACCTTGATCGTGCTGCAGTAGGTGCCGCGCGGCGCCTGCGACCCGGCTGGACAGGCGCCCCAGGTGAGTGACGCCCCGCCTTTGGGGCTCGCCGTCGCGGTCACCGGTCCACTGAGCCCGGTCAGGCCCAGGGCTGTGGCCACCGAGAGGGTCAGGAGCCGCCTTTTCGAGGTCACTTGGTTCCACCTTCCGGAAGATGCTGGGGACTGGTGAGGCGTGAGAGACCTGGAGTCACGGCCACCCGCCGCCGTCGACCTGCAGGACGGACACAGGCGGCGTTCGGTTGCCGGACGGCACTGGCCCGCCCGCGGTGACTGGTGACCACAGCGTTGGAGCCCTTTGTTTTCGACATGCTCGGGCAGACGTTGCGCCTGGGGGCTCGTGTCGCTTGGTCACGCGCTCGGCGCTCACAATCCGGCGACGCCGCTTGTGTGAGCAATGGGACTTTCGGGGGAGCGCGCTACAGTAGTGCTGGATTCCTCAAACGGTGTACACATATCGGCGCCGTAAGGCGCGGGTTGAGAGTGCTGGTTTCCCTCGAACTCCGGGTCCTTCGACGGGGTCCAGGACGGGGTGCCGCGCCAGCGCACCCCCTCGGCCATCAGGATCCGACGGACCTGACTGCGGCTGACTTCGATGCCCAGCCGCTGTGCGTCAGCAGCCAGTGCGTCCAGGGTCCACTCCGGCGGCCCGGACTCATCCGTCGCGGGCAACTCGCCGTCCACCTGCACCGTCAGCCGACCCGGTGGTGGCTGTTTGACCAGGCCGATGACCCCGGAGCGCGGCGCCTACGTGTACGGCTCGCTCGTCGCCGCCGGGACCGTCACCGCCGACTGGCGCGGCCCGGCGCTGCTCGCCCTGTCCGCCTGCGTCTTCCTGCACTTCGAGTTCGCCCGCAAGTCGGCTTGGCAGCCGCCGCCCGACGCCCGCCTGTACTCGGCGGACCTCGGGCCCCGTCGCAGCGCTGTGGTCACCGCAGGCTTCGCGGCCGGTGCGGTCGGCTGCCAGGTGCTGCTGTTCGCGTCGGCCGGCCCGCTCGGGCTGTTGCCCTGCCTGGCGGCGGCTCTGCCCGCATGGGGCACCTGGCGGTTCATGGCCGTCCGCCGCGGCGGCTGGCCGATGCCGACCGCGATGGGATTCGTCGTGGCCACCTACCTCGCGCTGGTCGTCCGGGCGGTGCTGCTGCCGTGATCGGCGAACTCGCGCTGACCTGCGAGGAGTTGATGACCACCACGCGCTGCGTGCGGCGGGGCCTGGACCCGGAGCGGGTGGTGGACCCGGAACTGGTCAAGGACTGCCTGCGCACCGCCCTGCAGGCACCCAACGGCAACAACCGGCAGAACTGGCGCTGGATCCTGCTCACCGACCCGCGGATCCGCGCCGACGTTGCCGAGGTGTACCGGGCCGCCTTCTACGACCGCAACGCCGCCGTGCTCGAGCGTCCGGCGGAGCTGCCCGAGGCCACGCGCTCCATGCTCACCGCCGCCCGGGCGCTGGCCGACCGGCTGCACCGGGTACCCGTCCTTGTCCTCCCGTGTATCGAAGTGGCCGACGGGCGGCTGCCGGAGGGCAACCAGGCCGGTCTGTGGGCGTCGGTACTGCCCGCCGCCCGGAGTTATGCGCTCGCGGCCCGCAGCCGCGGTCTGGTCACCGCCTGGACAGCGGTCCATCTGGACCGTGAGCAGGAGATCGCCGACCTGCTGGGCCTGCCGCCCAGCGTCCGCCAGGGCGCACTGCTGCCGACGGCGTACCCGTGCGCGGCACGTTCCGGCCGGGCCCGCGGCTGCCGCTGGAGCAGGTCCTGCACCACAACGGCTGGCATGACGGTTGACCTCCGTGCAACCGGTTCTCGGCAGCGGGTTGTGCAGTCGACGAGGTGGTTGGTAGACGAACGCGAAGAGGGTGGCGTGTCACTCAGGTCGGCGTCACGGGCGAACTCCAGAGGCTGAAATCCCGGTCAGCCAGGCTTGAGAAGGCCGGCATCGACCACGGCGTGACCGAAGGGGCTCGCGAGTTCGGCGAGACGCTCACAGCCGGCGTCACCCAGGGCGGCGTAGGCCGGAAGGGCCAGGCGGTCGGTGCGGTCCTCGATGTGCCGGCGCAGGAGTACGCCCTCCGGGGTGAGGGAGTCGCCGTCGAGGAGACCGCGCTTGCGCAGGTGTTCCTCTGTCTCGGCCCACTCGTCCTCGGGCCAGGCGCGGCTCGCCTTGAGGAAGTCGACGGGAATCTCACCGGTGGCAGCATGCAGAACCAGGGCCTCCAGGCCCCCGACGCCCTCGCTCAGCAGGCACGCGACATGGCCGTCTCCACGGAACTCCCGGAGCAGCGTCTGGGCGTGCCACAGCTGCAGTACCGGCTCCTCCGGCCAAGGGAGCGCGGCATGAGCGGCGAACAGCGGGCGGCCCTGTGCGTGTTCGCAGGCCGCCTGGGCGGCCCGGCGGGTCAGGGCCAGCACCTCGTCCAAGCCGGGCAGCTCGTGGATTCCCACCCGCCGCAGGGCCTCGCCCACAGCGGCGTACCGAGCGTCCAGCACCTGCTGGGGCGTCACCGTGTCCCAGACCCCGTCCACCGCCCGCCGTACGAAAGCGGGGTTGAAGTTGTAGAAGGTCGAGATGACCAGCTCGGCGGATGCCCGGCCGAACGCGGCGCTCCGGGACGCGAAGTACCCGGCGCGTCCGCTCAGTCCCAGGTCCGCGTACCGTCGCCTTGCCTCGGGGACGAAGTAGATCATGCCGTGTACGGGCTCGAGCCGGCGCCAGGCCGCACGCGCTGTCTTCATGGGTCACCTCTTCGGAGAGTCGATGAGCGGGGTATGCGGCGCGGCTCCGTACGCGCGGTCAGCGCCACGATCTGCCGCTGCCACACCAGCCCCGTCTGCGGGAAGCCGTGCAGCAGCAGCACGGGGCGGCCCCCGGGCGGACCCGCCACGATCGCGTCGAACGTGCCCGCGACGGTGGCGATGCTCAGCTGGGTCACCCTCCGCCTCCTCATACCGACTGGTCGGTAGCCTTCAGGTGGAAGGCCGGACTGTCAAGGCGAGGGCGCATACCGATCAAGTTGAACTTGACGCCGGATTCAACTATAACTCGATCCGGAGGCCGACTCCTGTCACCCCGCGGTCATGGCTCATGTCATCGGCCACCACAGGGGACGGTGGACGAACCCTCGCCGGGCCGCAGTTGGCGCTCGGCGCCGCCCACCGGCACCGATCCCGGCGCGCGGAGCCCAAATATCCCGCCCCGACGCTCCCGGGCGAGCCGGACCAACAGGAAACAGTGAGGCGACATGAGGGAAGCAGTCATCGTTTCGACGGCACGGACGCCGATCGGCAGGGCTTACCGCGGCGCGTTCAACGACACCCAGGCGCAGGAACTTGCCGCGCACGCCCTTTCGCACGCCGTGCAGCGCGCCGGGCTCGAAGGAGGCGAGGTCGAGGACGTGATCTTCGGCTGCGCCGTGCAGCAGGGCTCTTCCGGTGGCAACGTCGCACGTCAGGCCGCCCTCCGTGCCGGACTTCCGGACACCGTGTCGGGAATGACGATCGACCGGCAGTGCTCGTCGGGCCTGATGGCCATCGCGACGGCCGCCAAGCAGATCGTCGCGGACGGGATGCAGGTCGCTGTCGGCGGCGGCGTCGAGTCGATCTCCCTGGTGCAGAACGACCACATGAACACCCACCGCATGGCAGATCCCTGGCTGGTCGAGCACAAGCCCGCCATCTACATGCCGATGCTGCAGACGGCGGAGATCGTCGCCGAACGCTACGGCGTGAGCCGGGAACGCCAGGACGAGTTCGCGCTGGTGTCGCAGCAGCGCACCGCGGCGGCGCAGGAGGCCGGCCGGTTCGACCGGGAGATCGTCGCGCTCAGCAGCGTCAGGAAGGTCCCCGACAGGCAGTCCGGGGAGGTGCGGGACGAGGAGGTCACCCTGACCCGGGACGAGGGCAACCGCGCGTCGACGACGCTCGAGGGCCTGGCCGGGTTGGCCCCGGTGCTGCCCGACGGTCAGGTGAGCGCGCGGTCCAGCGTGACGGCGGGCAACGCCTCCCAGCTGTCGGACGGGGCTTCGGCCTCGGTGTTGATGGAGTCGGACGAAGCCGAGCGCCGAGGGCTGGAACCACTTGGTGTCTACCGGGGTATGGCGGTTGCCGGCTGCGGACCGGACGAGATGGGCATCGGTCCGGTGTTCGCCATCCCGAAACTGCTGAAGCAGCACAACCTCACCATCGACGACATCGGCCTGTGGGAACTCAACGAGGCGTTCGCTTCCCAGGCGCTGTACTGCCGCGACGAATTGCACATCGACCCGGAGCGGTTCAACGTCGACGGCGGCGCGATCTCGGTCGGTCATCCGTACGGAATGACCGGAGCCCGCCTGGTGGGGCATGCCCTCATCGAGGGCAGGCGCCGAGGGGTCCGGTACGTGGTGATCTCGATGTGCGTCGGCGGCGGAATGGGCGCAGCCGGACTGTTCGAGGTCGCCTGAACTCGCCATACCAGCCAGGTATTAGGGACAACTGCGAGGGAGAGGCATGGACACCGTGTCGAACATGGTGGAAAAGACCCGAACCGCGGTCCTGGTGGACTTCGGCGGGGTCATCACTTCCTCTGTGCTGCGGGCTTTCACCGAATTCGGTGCATCGCTCGGCGGCGAGCCGCGTCTGCCACTGGACCTTCTGGGCAGGGACCAGCCATCGCGCGCGCTCCTGGCCGACCACGAGTGCGGCCGTATCGACACGGAAGCCTTCGAGCGAGGATTCGCCGAACGTCTCCTTGTCCACGGCGCCGATGTACCGGCCGAGGGTCTCACGGCCCGGATGCAGGCGGGATTGTCGATCGACCAGGACATGCTCGCACTGCTCGGTGACCTCCGGGCCGCCGGCCGTCCGGTCGCGCTGGTGTCCAACTCGTTCGGTACCGGAACCTACGACGGCGTCGACCTCGCCGCCGTCGCCGATGTGGTCGTCATCTCCGCCGAGGTCGGGATCCGCAAGCCCTCCCGGCGTATTTACGCGCTCGCCTGTGAACGCCTCGGTATCGATCCCGGGGAAGCAGTCATGATCGACGATCTGCAGCAGAACCTCGACGGAGCGGCCAGGATCGGAATCGGGGGCGTATTGCACACGAGTTCCGCCGACACCCGCCGCCAACTCGCCGAGCGCTTCGGGATCACCGTCTGACCCTGCAATCGGGCTTCTGACCATGGTGTCGGATTCAAGTAGAGTTCCCGGAATGGACAGCACGTCGCCCCAGGAGACCGACGGCGAGGAGGCACCGCCCATGGCGCCCCTTTCACACCTTCGCGAGCCGCCCACGACGAAGCGAGGAGCGCGGACACGGGCCGCTCTGGTGAAGGCCGCGCGCAAGGTGTTCGAACGGGACGGCTACCTCGACACCCGCCTGACCGACATCACCAAAGAGGCTCAGTGCGCGGCGGGATCCTTTTACACCTACTTCGCCAATAAGGAAGAGGTTCTCGCCGCCGTCCTGCTGGAGGCGCAGGAGGACATGATGCACCCCGGTATGGGCCGGGTGCAGGGAACCGACGATCCCTATGCGGTTCTCGAGGCGAGCAATCGCGCGTATCTCGAGGCGTACAAGCGCAATGCCCAACTGATGGCACTGCTCGAGCAGGTCGCGCAAGTGGAGCCGGAGTTCCGTGAATTCCGGAGCCGGCGCGCCGATGCCTTCATCCGCCGCAACGCCCGCGGCATCGCGGACCTGCAGGCGCGCGGTGTCGCCGACCGCGAGGTCGATCCGATGATGGCCTCCCGTGCGCTGTCGGGCATGGTCAGCGTCATGGCCTACAACGCCTTCGTGCTCGGCGAACGGCAAGAGCAAGGTCCTCCGGTGGACTTCGAGGAGCTTGTGGCCACGGTCACCCGGCTCTGGGCGAACGCCCTGCGGTTCTCCGGCCACCGCTGATCCGGCCTGCCCCCAGCGGCCGCCGGCGCCCGGCGTCCGTCCAGAGCGTGAGGCACTCGCCCGCAGCTCCCAAGGGCATGCGCCGGGCGTCTCAGCCGGGTGGTGTCGACAGATGGACCAGGATGCCGCACACCTCGTCCACGATCTCCCGGGCCTCCGTCTCGTCCCCGCAGTCGCCCAGCTCGCGCGCCGCCCCGCCGATGACGGTGGTCAGCACGCTCACCCGGACCCGGCCGGCGCGTCGACGCTCGTCCACCTTCAGCAGTCGGGCGTTGCGCCGTACCCATGCGCGGTCCCACTGGCGGCGCAGCGCGTCGAAGCCCGCCGGGCCGTCGTCCTCCGCCAGGAGCCTGGCGAGCCGCCGGTTGTCCCAGGCGCCCGCCAGGTACGCCCTGGCTCCGGCCACGAAGAGGGCGACGGGGTCGTCCACGCCACGGCCGCGCTCGGCGGTCAGCGTGGCCGCTGTCCGGTGCTCCTGCTCCTCCCGGAACTCCTCCCACAGGGCGAGGTAGAGACCGCGCTTTCCGCCGTAGTGCTGGAAGAGTGTGCCTGCCGGGATGCCGGAGCGCGCCGCGATCTCGGTGAGGCCGGCGTCGGTGTAACCGCGCTCGGTGAAGACGCCCAGCGCGGCGTCCAGCAACGTCTGCCGGACCGTTCGGTCCTGCTCCGCGCACCTTTCCGGATGGTCCATGTCCCCCTGTCCGACCGGGAGTTGACGCACCGCCTCGGTGTCCGCGGACTGCACGATGCCGCTCACTGGCAATCTTCACCTTCCCCGTCCCCGTCGCGGATGGCGAGGGCGACCAGTAGTTCCAGGAGGTCGGCGATCCGGCGCGGATTGCGGCCGGTGCGTTCCTCGATCCGGCGCAACCGGTAGTGCGCCGTGTTGTGATGCACCCGCAGCCGGTCGGCTGCCAGCCGCAGATTGAGGTCCGCCTCCGCGAAGGCCCGTATGGTGGCGGCCAGCGTGTTACCGCGTCTGTGGTCCTCCTCCAGCAGCACACGCACGCGGGGATCGACCAACTGGCGGGCGAGGTCGTCGGCGCGCAGCGCCAGGTAGTCGAAGGGGGACAGCCGCGGCAGCGCCGCCACCCCGCCCCCGCTCGGCACCAGGTCGAGGGCGGCCCGCGCTTCCTCATAGGCGCGCGGCAGTTCCGACGCGCCCTGTGCGACCGTGCTGATGCCCATGGAGAGCATGGTGCCCTCCCGTGCGAGCCGCTGCCGCACGTCCTCGAAGTGGGCACATATGTCCTCGGCGTTCATGCCGGCCCGGACCACGGGCACGGCCACCGCCTCGCCGTGGCGCACGACGACCAGGGTTCTGCCGGCCCAGGGCCCGGCGATGCTGATCGACGCGCTGGTGGCATACCCGTGCTCGGCCGACGTGAGGTCCCCGGTGCGCGTGTCGCCGACGCACACCGCCACGACCGCCATCATCGGCGAACGTGGTCCGATGCCGTACGCCTGCGCCGCGGCGGACAGCGGACCGCGCGTCGGTGCCAGGCCGGCCAGGAGCTGGTCCAGGAGATCCCGTCGCTCCCGGTCCGCGTCCGCCACCACGTGCTGCTGGTACTCGACGTAGGCCTGCGCGGCATGGGTGCTGGCGTAGTCGACGTACCGCATCAGCGGGGTGACGAGGGACAGCGCGGCCTGCTGGGCCTCGGCGGACGTGCCCGCGCAGTCCAGCAGCGCGTCCCACATCACCTGCCGGCCGACCCGGAAGGCACTGATCCAGTCCTCCAGCGCGAACCCCGCGCGCGCTCGGCGCATGGCTGCCGCGCGGCTGAAGACGAGGTCTTCGGCAGAGATGTCGCGGTCGCCGGCCAGCGCCGCCAACTGCATCCGGTAATGCTCGAGCACCTGCCCCCGTACCTCGTCGAAGAACCGCTCGTCCTGCAGTGCGTACGACGGGATCTCCGCGCGCATCACCTCGACGGCCGTCTCCGCCACCTCCCCGACCCGGTCGTGGACGGCGTGCAGGATCCGCCACCGCTCCCGGCGGAGCGGTTCGGAGAGCTGGGGAGTGCCCAGGGCAGGACCGCGAGGCATGGCGCAGATCGTCGCCGTCCGCCTCGTGCTCCGTCAACAGGCTCGGCGTGAGACATCTCCCGGCACCTGTGCGCGGCGCACAGTCCACTGACCGGGAAGTTGGGTGCTCACACCCAATGTGCGCCCGGAAGGCCCCGACCTACTGTGACGCTCGCCCACCCCCCCAGCACGTCGGAAGGGGCGTCACTCATGCTCGCGGTCGACGGTATCACCGTGCGCTTCGGCGGGATCACGGCCTTGGACGGTGTCGCGTTCACCGTCGAGCCGGGCACCGCCGTGGGGCTCATCGGGCCGAACGGAGCCGGCAAGACCACCTTGTTCAACTGCCTCACCAGGCGCTGCACTCCCAACGGGGGAACCGTGCGGTTCGAAGGCGAGGACCTGCTGGCCCTCCCGCCGCACGCCGTGGCCGGGCGCGGCATCTCCCGCACCTTCCAGAACCTGGGCCTGTTCCCGCGCCTCACGGTCCGGGAGAACGTCATGGTCGGCGCCCACAGCCGAGGGCATACCGGACACCTCGCCGCGGCGCTCCGGCTGCCCCGCGTCCGGCGGGAGGAGAGGGAACTGCGTGACCGGGCCGACGACTTGCTACGACGGCTCGGCCTCGCGGACGTCGCCGACCACCCCGCCTCCGGGCTGCCGTTCGGCACGCTCAAACGCGTCGAACTCGCCCGGGCGCTCGCGGTGCGGCCCCGGCTTCTGCTGCTCGACGAGCCCGTCAACGGGCTCAGCCACGGCGAGGTGGACCAATTCGCGGATCTGGTCCGCTCGGTGCACCAGGACTTCGACCTCGCCCTCGTGGTGGTCGAACACCACATGGGGTTCGTGATGGGCCTGTGCCACAAGGTGGTCTGCCTCGACTTCGGCCGCAAGATCGCCGAGGGCGTGCCGGAGGAGATCCAGCGCGACCCGGCGGTCGTCGAGGCGTACCTGGGGGTGGCCGTATGAGCGAGCCCACCGGGATCGAGGCGACAACGGAGGCGGACTTCCTGACGGTCTCCGGCCTGCACGCCGGATACGGCCAGGCCCACGTGCTCCAGGGCCTCGACTTCTCCGTCGCCCGCGGCGAGGTGTGTGCGGTCCTCGGGCCCAACGGCGCGGGCAAGACCACGACACTGCGGGCGCTGTGCGGCATGGTCCGCGGCCGTGGCTCCGTCACCCTGAACGGTACGCAACTGCTGGGCCGCTCGCCCGAGCACGCCGCCCGGCTCGGCGTTGCGCACGTCCCCGAGGGCCGGGGCACCTTCAACGACCTGACCGTGGAGGAGAACCTGCGCATCGGTGCCCACCTGCGCACCGGTTTGCGGGGACGAGGCCGTGCGGAGCGCGCAGGCGTGGCGACCGACCTGGAACGGATCTACGACCACTTCCCCAAGTTGCGCCGGCGGTCGGGTCAGGCCGCCGGCAGCCTCAGCGGCGGAGAGCAGCAGATGCTCGCCATCGGCAGGGCGCTGATGCTGCGGCCCTCGCTGCTCCTCCTGGACGAGCCGTCCCTCGGGCTCGCTCCGATGGTCACCCGCGAGCTGTTCGAGATCGTCCGTGCCGTCAACGAGGAGGAACGCACTACCGTGATCGTCGTCGAGCAGAACGCCCAGCTCGCGCTGGACATCGCGCACCGGGCGCACGTACTGGAAACCGGCCGCCTGGTGCTGTCCGGACCGGCTCGGCAGATCCGCGAGGACGGGCAGGTCGCCGAGGTGTACCTCGGTGTCTCCGCCCTCGCCCGGAAAGCCGGGTGAGCGCCATGACCGATCTTCTCCAGCAAGTGGTGGAGGGTCTGGGCTCCGGCGCGGTGTACGCCAGCCTGGCGCTGGCCCTGGTGCTGATCCATCGGTTCACCGGCATCGTCAACTTCGCGCAGGGTGAGCTGGCCATGCTCTCGACGTACGTCGCCTGGCAACTGGTGGCGTCCGGGATGCCGTTCTGGCTGGCGCTGCCGGTCACCCTCGCGGTGTCCTTCGCCGGGGGCATGCTGGTCGAGCGGATCGTCATCCGACCCGTGCAGGGCGCACCCGAGCTGACGGTGGTCATCGTCACGGTCGGCCTGTTCATCTTCGTCAACGCGCTGGCCGGCCTGATCTGGTCGTTCACCGTGAAGGACTTCCCACAGCCGTTCCCTGACGGCGGGCTGGACCTGGCCGGGGTGCGCCTGGACTGGTCGACGCTCGGGATCATCGGTGTGGTGGCCGTCGTGATGGGGCTGCTGTACCTGCTGTTCCAGCACACCTCCATCGGCCTGGTGATGCGGGCGGTCGCCTGCAATCCGGCCTCCGCCCGGCTGTCGGGCATCCGGGTGGGCCGGGTGCTGATGCTCGGCTGGGGGCTGGCCGCCACGGTCGGCGCGGTGTCCGGCGTGCTCGTCGCCCCGGTGCTGTTCCTGGAACCCAACATGATGGGCGGGGTGCTGATCTACGCGTTCGCCGCGGCCACCCTCGGGGGCTTCGACAGCCCGGTGGGCGCGGTCGTCGGGGGCCTGTTCGTGGGCGTCGCCGAGACGCTGACCGGGGCGTACGTCGACGTCATCGGTGCCGATCTGAAGGTGGGCGTCCCCCTGGTGATCATCCTGGCGGTGCTGCTGGTACGGCCCCAGGGCCTGTTCGGACGGGCGGCGGTGGAGCGCGCATGAGCACGATCGTCACCACACTCGGCACGGACCGCGTCCGGCGCCTGCGGACCGCGCTCACGCTGCTGCTCGCAGGGGCAGTCGCCGGTTACATACCGTTCTACTTTGCCCCTTTCCAGGTCTTCCAGCTGACCATGGTGTTGCTGTACGCCGTGGCGCTGGCCGGCCTGAACCTGCTGGTCGGCTTCGGCGGACAGATCTCGCTCGGGCACGGCGCGTTCTTCGCGGCGGGGGCCTACACGGCGGCGGTCATGCTCGACCGGTACGACACCGGCCACGTCGCCACGCTGCCGGTCGCGGCCGCCGGATGCTTCCTGCTGGGCCTGGGCTTCGGAGTGCCCGCGCTGCGGTTGCGCGGGCTGTACCTCGCCCTGGTCACCCTCTCGTTCGCGGTGTTCCTGCCGCCCTTGCTCAAGCGCCTCGAACCGCTGACCGGCGGTTCCATGGGCCTGACCGTGGAAAAGCTGCAGCCGCCGGCCTGGAGCGGGCTGGCCGAGGACCAGTGGACGTACTTCGTCGTCCTCGCCGTCACCGCGGTGGCCCTGCTGCTCGCCCGGAACCTGCTGCGGTCCCGGGTCGGCCGGGCACTGCTCGCCGTGCGGGACAACGAGAGCGCCGCAGAGGTCATGGGCGTGCGGCTGTCGCTGCACAAGACCCTCGCCTTCGCGTGGAGCGCGATGTTCGCGGGTGTGGCCGGGTGCCTGTACACCTGGGTGATCGGCTTCGTCTCGCCCGACTCCTTCAGCTTCGTCCTGTCCGTCACCCTGCTGGCCGGCCTGGTGGTCGGGGGGCTCGCCTCGCTGTACGGACCGCTGCTGGGGGCGGCGTTCGTGATGTACGTGCCGAGCGTGTCCCAGGACCTCGACGAGGCCGCACCGGGCGTGGTGTTCGGCCTGCTGATCATCGCGGTGATGTTCGTGGCCCCGACGGGACTGGCCGGCCTGCCGGGCCGCGTCCGGGGCGCTGTCGCCCGCCACCTGCCCCGCGCGGCCGCGGCACTCGACCGGACGCCCGAGACCGGGTCCGCGCCCGATGCGCGGCCGGAGCCCCAGGCCGAAGACGGCCCCTTCGCGCCCCTCGATCCCGCCGCCCCCGCAGTTGCCGACGCCGAACCCGTGGGCGCACCGCCCCGCACGGAAAAGGAATGAATCACATGCGCAAGACCACCGCTCTGCGGGCGGCAGCTGCCGCTGCCGCCGCCCTGCTCACCGCGACCGCCTGCGGAACCCAGCGAGGGCAGGACGACCAGGGCACCGACGCCGGCGGTGCCTGCAAGGGCCAGCAGACCACCGGCATCACCGACAAGAGCATCAAGCTGGGCGGGATCTACCCGCTGTCGGGACCGGCCTCCGCGTACGGCACGATCAGCAAGGGCGTGGCCGCCTATTTCAAGTACGTCAACGACAAGGGCGGCATAGAGGGCCGCAAGGTGCAGTTCATCGTCCGCGACGACGGCTACCAGCCGCCCAAGGCGGTCGAGGAGGCCCGCAGACTGGTCGAGCAGGAGAAGGTCTTCGCCGTGTTTCAGACCCTGGGCACCCCCTCCACCGCAGCCGTGTGGGACTACCTCAACCAGCAGAAGGTGCCGCAGCCCTTCGTCGCCACGGGTGCCTCTGTCTGGGGCACGGACCACAAGCACCCCTGGACCCTCGGGTGGCAGCCCAACTACGTGGCCGAGGCGCGCGTGTACGCCAAGTACCTCAAGGAGGCCAGGCCCAAGGCCAGGGTCGCGGTCCTCTACCAGAACGACGACTTCGGCAAGGACCTGCTCGGCGGGTTCGAGAAGGCCGTCGCCGGCAGCGGCATCAAGGTGGTCGCCGAGGAGAGCTACGAGGTCACCGACCCGTCCGTGTCGGCGCAGATGGCGAGTCTCGCCCGCTCCAGGGCGGACGTGCTGCTGGACGTCACCACCCCCAAGTTCGGCAGCCAGGCCCTCGCCGCCGACGCCAAGAACACCGGGTGGAACCCCCTGCACATCGTGAACAACGTGGCCTCGTCCGCCGCCGTGCTCCAGCCCGTCGGGTTCAAGAACGTGCAGGGCGTGGTCTCGGCGACCTACTTCAAGGACCCCGCCGACCCGCAGTGGGCGAACGACCCCGGGATGAAGACCTACCTGAACGCCATGCACAAGTACGCCCCCGACGCCGACCCGGCCAACCAGTTCAACGCGTACGGCTGGGCCGTCGCCTCCAGCCTGCACCAGGCCCTGGACGCGATGAAGTGCCCGACCAGGGAAGGGCTGCGGGACGCGGTGCGCAACCTCAAGAACGTGAAGGTGGGCCTCCTGCTGCCCGGGGTCACCATGTCCACGGGCCCGGGCGACGCCTTCCCGCTCGAGACGATGCAGCTGATGCGGTTCAAGGGCGAGCGGTGGCAGCTGTTCGGCAAGCCGGTGGACACCCGCAAGGAGTTCGGTCCGCTGGCCGGGTGAGCCGGCGGGCGCGGTCGAGGCCTGGTCGGGATCCGTGGCGTCACCGACCACGGGCAGGTCACGGGCGCGTTGGCCGCCGACCAGGGCGGCGGTGGCCGCCGCGGCGGAGGGGGAGATGTCGGCGCAGGCTACGGAGGCTCCCAGGCGGGCGGCGAGCACGGCGACCGTTCGCCCGTTGCCCACAGGGGCCTTCGGGTTGTCGCCGGGGCGGGTGCCCGCGCCGATGACCAGTACGTTCCGGCCGGTCAGCAGCCCGGCCGGGTGGGTGGTCGCGGGGTGCCGGGGCTCAGGCATGGCCGTGTCCCCTTTCCGGTCGGCGGCCACCCCTGGGCGTCCGGGCCCGCGCCGACCCGTCGGATCCCCTCGTCGGTGACCCCGGCGGCCCTGGCCGACGGTACGTGCCGCCCTCAAGGCCGGAGGACGGCATATTGTTCAATTCCACAACGGCCGGTACCACAGGGGCGAAGGTGAGACCCATGCCCACACAGTCGGGCGCGGCGGTGCCCCTCGAACTGGTCATCGCCGCGATGGCCGCGCAGCGCGGGCAGGTGGGCGGGCGGTTGCACGCGGATCTGACGGATCACATCCCGTCCTACCGTGCGGTGCCGCGGGAACTCCTGGACCAGATCTGGCACCGGCACTTCCAGCGGGCTCTCGCCGTGGTGTGAGAGGGCACGGGTGACGGCGGGGCTCGGTTCGTCGGTGGACCTGGCCGCGGTCCACCGCTCCTTCCGTACCGCCGGCAGGATGCTGGAGGCCGCCCGCGCGTACGGACTGCGCGGGGTGTACGACCTGAGTGACCTGTCCTGGCGGGTGGCGGTCGTCGCCGAACCCGAACTCGGCGAGTCGCTGCTCGACCGCTGTCTGCGCCCACTGGAGGCGGAGGGGGAGTTCGGTGCGCTCATCGAGGAGTCGGTGCGGGAATACCTGAAGAGGGGACGGCACATCCGCGAAGCCGCCCGCAGCGCACACGTCCATGTCAACACCGTCCGCTACCGGCTGCGCCGTTTCGAGGAGTTCACCGGCACCAGCCTGGACGCTCCGGACACCGCGGTGGAACTCGGCTGGGCCTTGGCGGCACGTGAGCTGGGGAGACCTCCGTGAGGCTGCTTACATGGCATCAGCAGGCCAGCGTGCACGGGGAGCGCCGAGCGACCGAGTACAAGGTGGTGTCCAGCGGTGGAGAAGCGGATGAAGGAGTTCAGCGAAAGCCACGACGATCCGTTCGCCCCGCACCTCGCCGCCTTGGCGGTGCTCGCGCGGCGAGGAACCGGAGCAGGCCCTGGCAGGACCGGTGGTACGCGTGGGGGCCTGCAGCGTCGGAGTCCAGCAACCCGGAACACCTGGCGTTCACGACCGAGTTGATCGCCAGCGAGCTGGTCACCAACGTCTACCGCTACGCCAGTGGCCCCGCGACCCTGCGGCTGGTCCGTGAACGGTGTCTGGTGTGCGAGGTCAGCGACTCCAGTCACACCTCACCCCATCTGCGCCGCGCCCGCACCACCGACGAGGGCGGGCGCGGCCTGTTCCTGGTGGCCCAGATGACCGACCGCTGGGGCACCCGCTACACCCGCGAGGGCAAGACCGTGTGGACAGAACAGTCACTGACCGGCCCATTCGCCTGACCGTCCCAGGCTGTCCTGGGGCCCCGCCGCCGTGGTCATTCGGCCGCGGCGAGCAGCCGTGCCTCGCTCTCTTCGTACAGCCGCCGGTTCTCGAGGCCGGCGGCTGTACGGCGCCGGTGGTCCAGCCGGCTGCCCAGCCAGCCCGCCAGATAGCCGAACGGGACGGACACAAGCCCGGTGGACTGCATGGGGAACAGGTCGAAGTGGGCGTTCGGGAAGACGGCGGACGGTGTGCCCGAAACGGCCCTGGAGAAGACCATCAGCAGCAGCGCGCAGGCCGCTCCGCCGTAGAGGGTGGCGAGCAGGCCGGTGCGCGTGAAGCCTCGCCAGAACAGGGAGTAGGTGAGCGCGGGTGCCACCGCCGATGCCCCTATGCAGATGGCCAGCGTGGTCAGCACGCCGACGTTCCAGTTCTGGACCTGGACGGAGAGCCCGATGGCTACGGTTCCCACGGCCACGCTCGTCCACGCCGCCACCGTCATCTCCGTACGCGGCTCGGCCTGTCCCCGCCGCGCCGCATGGGCGAACAGGTCGTGGGCGAGCGACGAGGCCGCGGCCAGGGTCATCCCCGCGACCGACGACAGCAGGGTGATGAAGACCATGCCCGCCACGGCCGAGTAGAGAATCGTCGTGCCCACGGAGCCGGCTGCCCCGCCGAGCACCTGCGACAGCATGAGCACCGACGTCCTGCCCTGTGGGTCGGCCGCGGTGATGTACCGCGATCCCACCAGCGCCGCCGCGCCCGTTCCCATGACGATCACGAGCAGGCAGAACGTGGTGACCGTGCCCACCGCCCACGACATGGAGCGACGCACCGCCGGCACGTCCCGCGCGGAGTACAGACGCATCGTGATGTGGGGCAGGCAGGCCACACCGAGGACCACGGTGATCTGGAGACCGATGAAGTCCAGCCGCTCAGCGGCCGAAGTGCCCAGCTGAAGGCCCTGCTGGAGGAAGGCGGGGCCCGCGCCGCTGCCGTGCTGCGCGGCCTTGAGCACGTCGCCGGGGTTCCAGTCGAAGCGGTTCAGGACCAGGGCGGCGACGACGGCGCTGGTGCCGATCAGGAGCACGATCTTGATCATCTGGATGAGCGCGGTGCCTCGCATGCCGCCGAGCGCCGCATAGATGATCATGAGGCTGCCTACGATGACGATGCACACCGTCCTGGCACCGGCCACGTGCGGCAGGTTCAGGATGAAGGTGAGCAGCGACCCGGCGCCGGAGAGCTGGACGACGAGGAAGGGCAGGGTGGCCGCGAGCGTCACCACGGAGGCGGCGACACGCACCGCCCGCCCGGGCATGTTGCGGGCCAGGACGTCGCCCATGGTGAACTGGCCGGCGTTGCGCAGAGGTTCGGCCAGCAGGAACATCAGCAGCACCAGGGACAGGGCCGTGCTGACCGCGAGGACGTAGCCGTCGTATCCGGCGAGCGCGACGATGCCGGTGGTGCTCAGCACCGTGGCCGCCGAGATGTAGTCACCCGCGATGGCAAGCCCGTTCTTGAGCGGGGTGAGGGAGCGGTAGCCGGTGTAGAAGTTCGTCAGGTCGTCGCGCTCCGGTCCCGCCATCACGCACATCAGCAGCGTGAGGGTGACCAGGGCGGTGAACAGGATGAGGACGGTGGCCTGCGTCCCGGAACCGAAGTTGTTCATTTCGCCACTCCCGCGTTCCGGCCGGTGGGGACCGCCCGTTCCCTGACGGCGCGGGCCAGCGGATCCACCGAGCGTCGGGCGCTGCGTCCGTACCAGAAGACCGCCGCGAAGGTGACCACGAGCTGGAGGACCCCCAGGGCCATTCCCAGGCTCAGCTCTCCGGCGATCTTGGACCCCATCAGGCCCGGCGCCCAGCAGGACAGCACGACGTACACCACGAAGGAGCCGAGCGCGGTCAGTGTGGAGATCCGGCGGAGCAGCCGGTAGGCCGAGCGGAGGGCGGTCAGGTCGTCATGCTGAGGACGAGCCTGGTGCGCGTACGGCTCGTCCCAGGTGGCTCGCCCGTACCAGTCGTGTCCGGGGGCGTCGTGTCCGTACCACTGGGGCTCGGTACGGGACCACGGCGAACCGGTCGGCCCTGATGGGGGGTACGGGTTCTCGTCGGCGTATGTCATGGCCTTGCCTTCCACCACGGCTCGGATCCGTGGAGGTGAACGGGGAGGAATGCCGCGCACCATACCGACTGGTTGGGATGACTGTCAGTCTGCCGTGGGTCACGTTTCAGGGACGATGCGGTTCCGCCGAGCGGAGACCGGCGGACGGCGGAGGATCAACGGGCGGGGTCGAGGAGGATCTTGCGGACACCGGCGGCGCGGCTGTTGAACAGCTCGTACGCCGCGGGGCCGTCCGAGAGGGCGAAGCGGTGGGAGACCACGGCCTCCGGCGTGATCCGGCCGGCCTGGGCGAGGGGGATCAGGGCAGGGAGCTCATAATGGATTGAGCAGAGCCCGATGGCGAACTCCAGCTCCTTGATCTGGGCCAGTCCCATGTGGAAGGGAAAGGCTTTGCTCTGGCTGACGCCGATGACGCTGACCCGTCCTGCCTGCCGGACGGCTTTGAGGGCCAGCCCGATGGTGGCGTCCGAGCCCACGGCCTCCACCACGGCGTCCGGCCCGCGCCCTGCCGTCATCTCCCGTACGGCCGTTCGCGCATCCTCACCCTCGACGGGCTCGACGCCCAGGGTCTCGGCGAAGGCCCGGCGCTCCGCGACCAGGTCCACGCCCAGCACACGGGCCGCACCCATCATGAAGGCGGACTGCGCGGCCATGAGGCCGACCGGGCCCAGGCCGATGACAAGAACCGTTTCGCCGGGCTGAATGCGGGCTCGGCGGCAGCCGTACCAGGCCGTGGGTGCGTTGTCCGTCAGGACGATGGCCGCCTCGTCCGAGATGCCTTCGGGCAGGTGCACCAGGTTGACATCGGCATGGGGCACCGCCAGGAACTGGGCCTGGCTCCCCGGAAGGCCCGGGCTCACTCCGTAACAGAGGTCCGTCGGCGCATGTGCTCGCTCGCACCTGGCGGTGAGTCCCTTCGCGCAGGTTCCGCACAGCGTGCAGCCGACCGAGGCGGGAACCAGGACGCGGTCGCCCGGCTTGAATCGGGTGACACGGTCGCCGGTGTCGGCGACCACGCCGACGCACTCGTGTCCCGGGGTGTAACCGGTCTCCGGGGTGAACCCGTGGCCGCCGTAGATGTGCAGGTCGCTGCCGCAGATGCCGGCCGTGGTGACCTGGATGACCGCGTCGGTGGGGCTGGTGACGGCCGGGTCGGGGACATCCTCGAAGCGGATGTCGTGGGGGCCGTGGTAGGTCAGTGCCTTCACTGGATTGACTCCCGCAGCGCGCCAAGGCGCATTTATCAGTCATTAATGCACGCGTATTACTTCGGCGGGGCGACGCTAGCATGGGCATTCGTGACAGCACATGAGACGCAGGCCACGTCGCCTCGGAGCCGGAAGGCGGGTGACACGCGCGCCACCCTCATCCGGGCTGCCGAGCAGCTGTTCGCGGCGAAGGGCGTCGACGGTGCGTCGCTCAACGAGATCAAGCGGGCCGCCGGCCAGCGCAACGCCATGGCCCTGCAGTACCACTTCGGCGACCGGGCGGGTCTGCTGCGCGCCGTGCTCGACAAACACCTCCCCGCGGTGGACGCCTGCCGGGAGGTACTGCTGCAGCAGTGCGAGGACAGTGGCGCCGTGGATCTCCGGTCCCTCGCCGCCGCACTGGTGCTGCCGGCCGCCGCGAAACTCGCCGACCCCGACGGCGGCCGCGAGTTCCTGCAGATCGTGGCCGAACTGCTCAACCGCCCCGAACCCCTGGTCGAGGCCGTCGTGACGGAGGGGTCGAGCATCTATCCCTGGCGGCGCCTGGTGGAGCCGCTGCTGACTCCCGAGTCCATCGCGGTGTTCCACACCCGCTTCACCGCCATGCGGTTCTGCCACGCCGAACTCGCCGCCCGGGCCGCCGGACGCCCTCGCAGGGACGACCGGTTGTTCACCAGCCGGCTGGTCGACCTGGTCACCGCGCTGCTGGCCGCGCCGGTGTCCGCGCAGACCGGGCGACTGCTGCAGGAGCGAGACCGCAAGGGCGGGTTCGAGCGGAAGGCCTCGACGCGCTGACCGGTCCGGCCTTGCGGCCGAACTGGACAACGCCGGGGTGCTGCGCGTGGTGAACATCACACACCTCGACATACCTACTGGTCGGTACCCTGCAGCGAGGCCCTGAACGACAGGAGGCGCGATGTCCGTGACCAACCGACAGATCCGTCTGGCGGCCCGCCCCGTGGGCGAAGTGAAGCCCGAGGACTGGGAGCACTGCTCCGGGCCCGTCGAAGAGCCGGGCTCCGGACTTTTCGCCGGACGGACGCGTGTCATCTCCCTGGACCCGGCCATGCGGGGCTGGCTGGACGACCGCCCTTCCTACCTGCCGCCGGTGGGCATCGGTGAGGTGATGCGCGCCGGATCGGTCGTCGAGGTCACCACATCCCACCACCCCGACTTCCAGCCGGGCGATCACGTGGTCGGCGTGTTCGGCGTCCAGGAGCATGTGATCTCCGACGGCAAGGGCGCCATGAAGATCGACACCTCACTGGCCCCGCCCTCGACGTATCTCGGCGCGCTGGGCATGCCCGGCATGACCGCCTACTTCGGTCTGCTGGACGTCGGGGCCCTGAAGGACGGCGAGACCGTCGTGGTGTCAGGGGCGGCCGGCGCGGTCGGCACCATCGCGGGACAGATCGCGAAGGCCAGGGGCTGCCGGGTCGTCGGCATCGCCGGAGGGCCGGAGAAGTGCGCCATGCTCACCGACGAACTGGGCTTCGACGCGGCGATCGACTACCGCGCCGAAGACGTCAGGAAAGCGCTGCGTCACCATGCCCCCGACGGCATCGACGTCTACTTCGACAACGTGGGAGGGGACATCCTCGACGCCGCCCTGACCCGGCTGGCGATGCACGCGCGCGTCGTGATCTGCGGTGCGATCAGTCAGTACAACAACGCCACGCCGGTCAAGGGCCCTTCCAACTACCTCTCGCTGCTGGTGCGCCGCGCCCGCATGGAGGGCTTCGTCGTCTTCGACTATGCCAAGCGTTACGCGCAGGCGGCGCAGGAGATCTCCGCCTGGATCGGCGCCGGCCGCATCAAGGTCAAGGAACAGGTGGTGCGGGGGAGCGTGGACGACTTCCCCGAGACGTTGCAGATGCTCTTCCGCGGGCAGAACGTCGGCAAGCTCGTCCTGGAGCTGGCGTGACCGCTGACGCGACTGGGGCCGCGCCAGCACACGGCACAGCTCATAGCTGAGTCGGCTGTTGCCCCTGGTCCGCCGCGACGGTGTCGGCGTCCGTGGCTGACCGCGTCGGCCGTGGGCCGTGCCGCAGGGTGTCGTCCAGCCAGTCGTAGATGCGGGCGAGGGCCAGTCGCTGGGCGCCCGCCTGGCAGTGGGCGTCGGCGCCCTCTGCCGTGGTGAACTCCATCAGGGTCCGGGGGCAGGTGAGGTGGTCGTAGAGCTGCCGGGCCTGCCCGCCGAAGAACAGGTCCTCGACGGCCTCGCAGACCAGCGTGGGGCATTCGATCCGTTCGGCGAGGCCGTCGCGGAGGTGGTAGTCGAGATAGGCGGCACCGAAGGCGCGGGGGGTGCCGGCTCCCATCACGTACATGCCGTGGTTCAGCGCCCACCGCATGACCGGGTCGGTGGCGATCAAGTGGTCCAGCGTGGCGTCGAGTTCGGGGTCCGAATCCGCGCGAAGCCGCCGTTCGGCCTCGTCCCGGTCGCCGGGTACGACGTTGGTGACCGCCTGGCCGAGGTCGTAGACGCCGTCGAGGGCGATCACCGCGGCCAGCCGGCGTTCGAAGGCCGCCGCCCTCGGCGCCAGCAGTCCGCCCATGCTGTTGCCGAGCAGCGCGACCCGGTTCCCGTCGACCTCCGGCAGGGTCAGCGCGAAATCGAGGACGGGGCCCACGACGTTCTCCCAGTCCGGACGGAAGACCAGTCCGTCGCGGTGCAGCGGCCCTGGCTGCCCCGGGCCTTCGAAGACGAGGACGGTGTAGCCGCGCTCCACACCCGCCATCGCTCCGAAGAAGTG
Source organism: Streptomyces sp. NPDC054783 (assembly GCF_053611725.1). Classification (NCBI taxonomy): domain Bacteria; kingdom Bacillati; phylum Actinomycetota; class Actinomycetes; order Kitasatosporales; family Streptomycetaceae; genus Streptomyces; species Streptomyces sp. NPDC054783. The sequence goes on from NZ_JBSHAY010000011.1 coordinate 216,906, forward strand.
CATCTCCTCGGCCGTGCCGTCGAAGCCGTTGTGCATGACCACGGTCGGCCGGGCCGTCGTGGAGGCGTCGGCCCGGTAGAGATAGCCGGGCAGGGTGCCGCCCTCGTAGGGGATGCGGACCGGCTCGATCCGTGGGGTGGTGAACAGTTCCGCGGCGGCGTGGAAGCACTCCACGCTGCGTTCGTAGGCGTGGTGGTGGCGGGGGTCGCACGGGTACCCGTGCAGGAAGAACTCCGCCGACCGGTAGTAGTTCGACGCCCGGAGGAATCCGTCACGGGCGCTGACCGGGTGGCCCTGCGCCAGGGCCCGCCGGGCCTCGGCGGACACGCGGTCGGCGGTGGCCAGCCACTCGTCGTGCCAACTGCCGTAATCGCCCTCCACGATGCGTACGCTCGTCGAGACGACCTCGCCGAAGTCGGCCCCGCCGTAGGTGATGTGGCCGAACGACCGCAGGGTCTCGTACCAGAACTGGGCGTCCTTCGGGAACAGCAGGGGTTTCATGATCGCTCCTTGTCGTGAGGGGGCTCGGGGGGCCGGTGCCCTGGGGGACGAGTCGTGCCCGTCCCCCAGGGCGGGTGGTGGTCAGCCCCGGTTCCGCTCGGGGGCGCTGTCGGGGATCCAGGAGCCGTGGAGTCCGGCGCTCACCCGGTGGGGCAGGTGGACGGTGGCGATCCGGTCGAGGCCCGAGGCGTCGAGGACCAACAGGTGCGAGGCGTCCTGCTTGAGGTCGGAGACGACGGTGAGCAGGTAGCCGTCGTCCTCGCGGGTTGCTCCGGCAGCGGGGACGAACACGGCTTCGCTGGGCATGCGGGCGTCGCCGACCTGGTGGACGCGGCGGGCACCGCTGGTGCGGTCGTACTTGACCAGGCCGTAGCCGCCGAAGCCCTTCTCGTCGGGGAAGGAGATGGCGTACTGGTAGCGGTTCTCGGCGCCCAGGTAGTCCTCGTTGAGAGTCGGGAACTCCACCGGCAGGTCGTCGATGATCTGCTCGTCGACGCTGCCGGCCGTCAGATCGACCACCCAACGGCGGGTGTAGGAGCGGGCGACGGGCTCACTGCCGCGCCCGGGCGCGCCGATCCACCAGTTCCAGGAGAGGTGGAAGCCCTCGCGGTCCACCGTGGGGCCCTCCAGGACGATGCGGCCCTGGCCGTCCTCGTAGGCGTTGGCGACGTGCAGCATGTTGCCCGGTTCGATCGAGAACCAGCGGATGTGGCTGGCGCCGTCTTTCCCGCGGGGCATGACACCGATGCGGGAGGGCTGCCGGTCACTCCAGCCGTAGGGGATGCCGGAGTGGTCGGCCGGGTCGAAGGTGACGTTGCCCTCGACGAAGACCACGTGGTGGCGCGTGATGGCGAAGTCGTGCTTGAGCGAGGCCGTCGCTCCCTGCACCTCGGCACTGTGGACGATCTCGCCCTTGGCGTCGGCGACGTAGTACACCAGGTAGGGCGGGAACGGCGAGGATCCGAAGAAGTGGAGCTCTCCCGTCAGCGGGTCCTCCTTCGGGTGCGCGGTCATCGCGGTGCGCAGTTTGCCGTCGAAGTCGTACGCGCCGACCGTTTCCAGGTCCTGGCCGAGTTCGAAGGGGTAGTTCGCCTCGCACAGAGCGAGCAGCCGTCCGGCGTGCTCGATGACGTGGGTGCCGGCGGTGCTGGCGGTCAGGTCCGGTCCGTGCTCGGTCATGTAGGGGGCGCCGTCCAGGGCGGGGGTGCGCACCCAGCGGTTGCGGTACCACTCGGCGCGGCCCTCGCGCAGCCGGATGCCGTGGACCATGCCGCTGCCCTTGAACCAGTGGGTCGGGGTGACGCCGGGCTTGGGGTTGTGGCCGTTGCGGAGCAGCCGGCCGGTCAGCTCGGGGGGCAGGGTGCCCTCGACAGTGAGTTCGGTGGCGGTGACCTCGTCGGCGACGGGGGTGTAGTGGCCGGTCAGGTAGGGCTTGTCAGCAGTCATGGCAGAAACCTCATTCGGTGATGTGATGCGTTGTCAGACGGTCTGTTCGGCTCGGGTCCTGAGGCTGGAGAGCCAGCTCTCCAGGGATTGGTGGAGGGCCTTGCCGAGCCGGTCGGCCTCGGCCTCGACCGGGGCGCCGCTCCAGGACTCCTCGGTGCGGACGGTGACGTGGTCGCCGTCCTGCTCGAACGTCCACACGTGCATGCCGGTGATGCCGTCGGCGGGGCCGCCCCACACGATCCGCTCGCCGGGGACCAGTTCGCGCACGGTGGAGGTGATGTCCAGTCCGTGGGTTCGCCAGCTGAAGGAACTGCCGGGCCCCAGCGGACCGTTGGTCGCGGCCTGGTCGATGTCCGCGTTCCAGGTGGGCCATGCCGTGACGTCGGTGTGCAGGTCCCACACCGTCGTGAGCGGGGCGTCGATCACGGTGCTCAGGCGGACGATGACGGGGGCGGTCTCGTCGATGGTGACCATGGATGTGCTTCCTTTCCTGATGGCATGTGCCGGTGGTGCGGCTGATCCATCGGTTCAGGCGATGCGGGAGGTTCGTGGGGTGTGCGGGCCGGTGGCCGGGCACGTGGGGGTGGTTGCGGTCCGCTCACCGGTACGGCGGGTGAGGAGCAGCGCGAGGAGAGCAGTGCCGAAGAGCAGCGCGGACGAGACGGTGAACGCGACCCGGTAGCCCGCGGTGAGCGCCTCCACGCGCGACCGGTGGACCGCGGCGTGCGCGGTGACCGATCCGGCGAGCGTCGCAAGGGCGGCGAGTCCGATCGCGCCACCCACCTGGCGGGTGGTGTTCACCAGTCCCCCGGCCAGGCCCGCGTCCTGTGGCGGAACGCCGTCCACGGCGAGAGCGGTGAGCTGGACGAAGGCGATGCTCAGGCCGAGGCCGACCAGGATGCTCGGACCGAAGATGTCGGAGAAGTAGCTCCCGTCGGCGCTGATCCGCGACAGCCACAGCAGGCCCGCGGCCTCGGTGAGCAGGGCTGCCGTCACGGTCGCGGTGGCGCCGGTGCGCCGGGACAGGCGCGGGGCCAGGGCTGATCCGAGCATGTTGGCGACGGCGAGCGGGAGTTGGCCCGCCCCGGCCGCCAGGGGGCTGGATCCGAGGACCTGTTGCTGGTAGAGCGGCAGGAAGAAGAACAGGGCGATCCACACGGATCCCAGCAGGGCCATCAGCAGGTTGCCCGCGGCCACCCGGCCCGTCGTGAACAGCCGTGGCGGTATCAGTGCGTTCGGCCGGCGGAGCTCGATCACGGCGAAGGCCGCGAGCAGTGCGGCGGCGGCGCCGAGGGCGCCGAGCACCCGGCTGTCCGTCCAGCCGTCGCCGCGTGCGGTGGTCAGCCCCCAGACCAGGGCGGTCAGGGCCAGGGTGACGGCGACGGTGCCCAGCAGATCGAACCGTTCGGCCTCGCGGCCGGCCGACCGTGGGACGAGGGCCACCACGGCGGCCAGGACCAGTGCGGTCCCCAGCGCGACGGAGTAGAAGATCCATGACCAGCCCCACGCCTGCGTGAGGACACCGCCCAGCAGGACGCCGCCCGCTCCTCCGGCCCCGGACACCGCGCCCCACACGCCCAGTGCCCTGCCGCGCCCGGGGCCGGGCGGGAACAGGTCCATGGTCAGGGCCAGCGCGGCCGGGGCGATGGCGGCGGCACCGAGGCCCTGGACGGCGCGGGCCGCGATCAGCACGCCCGGGGAGGCGGCCGCTCCCGCTGCCAGCGAGGCGACCGCGAACAGAGCGAGGCCGGCGGCCAGCACCCGGCGGCGGCCGAGCAGGTCGGCCGCCCGCCCGCCGGCCAGCAGCAGCGCGCCGAACACCAGGCCGTAGGCGTTGACCACCCAGGTGGTGCCACTGTCCGACAGGCCGACCCCGGCGCGGATCTGCGGCAGCGCGACGTTCACGATCGAGGTGGCGAGCATGACGGTGAACTGGGCTGCTGCGAGCACCGCGAGCACGGCTGACTGTCGCGAGCCGGGCGGTGTCCGCCCCGGCTGTGTGCGTGTGAGGTCCATGGCGCACAGACTCGTGCGCAGCGGTGTCCACTATCCAGGTCTGTCAGGGGCGACGACTGTCCACTCCTGTCCGCACCTGTCCACCCGGTCCTGCCGGCGGCGGGCGCCTGCCGTGGCCGTCGGGCGCCCTGCCGCGGCTATCGGGGGCCGTGCAGCTCCTGCTGCCACAGGGCCTCGCAGAGCAGGTCCAGGCCCTGACGCACATGGCGCCGGTACGTGCCGTACGGAAGGCCGAGGCGGCGGGCGGCGGCCTCCTGGGTGGGCGCTCCGGAGAAGTAGCCCGCGGTCAGGGCCTCGCGGGCGCGCAGGCCGCGCGGGTCACCGGCGAGGTCGTCGACGGCCTGACGCAGCAGGGCCCGCAGTTCTTGGACGGGGTCGGAGAGGTCGGCCGCCAGCCGGGTGCGCGTCAGGGCGCAGGCAGCGAAGGCGGCCGGGTCCCTCCAGTGCGTCAGGGCTTCGCGCACGGCCTGGTCGAACCCGGTGCGCGAGAAGCCCGACGGCCCGGACGGGGCAGGGTCGTCCGCGGCCGATATGAAGCGGTTGAGCCAGGCCTCGACGGGCACTTGGCGCCAGTCGACGCCGAACAGGCCGTAGGTGTGCTCACCGACCCGCGGTCGCGCACCGGTGTCGCTGAGGGTGCCCTCGACACGCTCGGCCCAGGTCTCGGCATCCCGCCAGACGGCGAAGCCGTAGGCGCGGGCGCGGGCGCGGGCGGCCTCCGCCTGGGCGCGGGAACTGCTCAGGTCGATGACGCGGGAGGGGACCTGGTACCGCTCGGGGTAGACCGAGAAGCGGCTTATGCCGATGTGTTCGCCGGGGTTCACCGGTGCGGTGGCGTCGGTGTGCTCCCACGCTGCGGCGACGACGGGATCGGTGGCCAGGTCCTGGGCGTCGGGAGGGGCCGGCAGAGCGAGTCGGGCCGTGAACGCCACGATGCGGCCCGTAGCGACGAGACGGTACACGCTGAAGGCCTGCGGCTGGCGCTGTGCCCAGTAGCGGACGAGTTGTGCCGAGGCGGACCCCTCGGTCTCCTCTGCCATCCGCAGCACGACGTCCATGTCGTCCGGGTGCAGCGGGCGGTCGTGCACCTCGTCCTCGCGGGACCAGGTCCGTAGTCGGGCCAGGATCTTCCCTTCGCGGAAGAGGTAGAACAGCTCGTCGATGACGGTCCAGACGCGTTCCTCGGGTGCCTCGCGCAGTATGCGCAGGTATTCCTCCGCCAATCGCTGGCGCATCGTCACGAACGCGTGGGGAGCCCGCCAGCGCAGGTCGGCGGCGAGTGTCTCGCGTGCCGCGTCGTGCGGGTGGAGCCCCCGATGCGTGGACTCCATGAAGGGCAGGTCCCGCAGCCAGGAGAAGAGCAGATGGGCGTCCTCCTCGGGCAGCACCGCGGTGAGCAGTTCCTCGGACGTCGAATGAGCCTGTGCCGCCACCTCCAGGGCGCGGCGGTGGGCTGCCGTGGGCACCTCACCGATCAGCCCTGTCAGCAGGGTTCGCAGGACGTCCGCCGAAGGGGACCAGATCTCCTCCCGGCTGCAGCCCGTCGATCCTGCGGCCGCGGCGAGGGACAGCGCGAGGGGGTTGCCTCCCGCGAAGCGGAGCACCCGGTCCCGCAGTTCGGGCCGGATCCGCGCCGCGGCCAGCAGGCTCCGGGCCTGTTCCTCGGAGAACGGCTGCAGCTCGGTCACGTGCAGGAGCCCGGCCCAGGCGGGGTCGGCGGTCCACTGCGGCTGCGGAGTGAGCCGGCCGGCCAGCACGACGAGGGTGCCGTCGGCGGCGCGCGGCAGAAAGTGCTGCCACAGCCAGCTTTCCAGCCACTGGCAGTGCTCGAAGGAGTCCAGGACCAGGACCGTGCCGGGAACGTCCAGGAACGGACCGGCCGCGCGCTCGAAATCGTCCGGGTCCCGGCTGACGAAACGGCCGTCCAGTTCGACGAGCAGCCGGCCTGCCGCACGAGCCTGGTCCGCCAGGCACCGCAGAAGCGTCGATTTCCCTATGCCGCCCGGCCCGAACACGTAGAACGCGAACGGCGCCTGCGGATCGCCGGCCAAGGCCCTCTCGAAGCGCCCGAGTTCCTCGTCCCGGCCGACGAAGGCCCGTATGCGCGCTCTGCTCAGTCTCTCACCCACGGACGCCATGGCCGCTCCCGTCCCCATGTCTCGGCACCGGACGCCATGCCCGGAGATGTCCACCGGTCCTCGCGGAGACGGGCACCGGCACGAGGCACGTGCTGCGGTGGTCCGCCCCCTCTTTACGCAGTCCCGCTCCGGCCGGCCGAGACCACGCCGCGCACTCGTTCGCACAGACGGTTTTCAGCCTCGCGAGGTTCGCGCGGGCCCCATGAGGACCTCCAGAAGGCAGCACGTGCCGAAGGTCCCGTCCGTGTCACTTGATGAGCCCCAGGTTCCCGTCGTCGGGGTGGCCGGTGACCAGGAGGGTGGTCTCTTCGACGCGCTGGAAGCGACCGTCGGGCGCGAACCGGGCGAACAGGTAGACCTCGGTGCGAGAGGTGCGGCCGTTGTGCTGGGTCACGCTGACGGTGTGACGGTCGGCGTAGCGCAGCCCGTCGCGGAGTTCGTCGTGGACCTCTATGTGTCCGCTGCGGACCAGGGAGCGGAGGCGTGTCATGTGCTGGGCGAAGGCGGTCCGGTCGCTCCACACACCGTCGGTGCGCTGACGGTAGTCGGGCGTGAAGTGTCGGTCGAGGGCTTCGGCGAGGTCGAGGCCGGGGTTGAAGAGCAGGTCGTTGATGGCGCGGGTGATGTCGGTCGTTGTCATCTCGGTCTTCTCCCGAAGAGGATGGCGGTACAGGGCGGGACCGGCCGCTGCGGCTGGGGGAAGGCGGTGCCCGCCCCGCCGGGCCGGTGAACCGGGCAGGGACGTACAGAAGTCAGTGAAGTTCGGGAGTGCTGGAGGCGGGAGTGAAGTCCACGCAGAGAGAGACGGGGCCGCGGGTGTACAGGCCGGTCTCCCGGTAGCCGAAGCCGGGGGTGTGGCGGACCTGGTCGAGCAGGGGGAGGAGCATCGCGGCGACAGTCTCGATCTCGGCGCGTGCGAAGGCTGCGCCGACGCACTGGTGGAGTCCCGTGCCGAAAGCCAGGTGTTGGGCGGCGGCGGTGAAGGAGCGGGCGGTGCCCAGGTCCGGGCGATGGATGTCGAAGGCGTCCGGGGCGGCGAAGGCGGCGGGGTCACGGTTGGCTGCGCCGATCATGCAGAAGACGGTGGCACCTGCCGGGACGGTGCTGCCGGCGATCACGGTGTCCCGCTCCGCCTGGCGGGGGACGAGCTGGACAGGTGGGGTGTAGCGCAGTGTCTCGGCGATCGCGGCGGGCAGCAGGGTCGGGTCCTGGCGGACCTGCGCCATCTGCTCGGGGTGGTCGATCAGGTGCTTGAAGAGGAGGGCGAGGGTCTTGTCGGCGGGCTCGGTGGCGGCAGCCAGGACATTGATGATCAGCGCGGTCACCTCGCGGTCGCTCATGGTGATGCCGTCGAACTCGGCGGTGCACAGCCTCGATATCAGGTCCTCGCCGGGGTGGCGGCGGCGTTCTCGTATGACGGGAACGAGGTAGGCCTCCAGTTGCTCGGCGCAGTCCATGCAGTGCCGCCGGCGTTCGGGGGTGAGGACGATGCTGGTGATGAACTCGGCGACCCCGCTGTGCCAGGCGGTGACCTGCTGCCAGTCCTTCTTGTCCAGGCCGGGAACGTCGAGCGTCACGCAGACGGCCAGGGGTCTGCCGAAGTCGTTGACGAGGTCCAGCCGCCCCCGGGGAAGAAAGGGTGCGATGAGCTCGGCGGCGTTGGCGTGGATGGCGCGTATCTGGTCCTGCAGGGCCTGCCCGGTGAAGCCACGCACGACGATCTTCCGCTTGGCGGTGTGCTCGGCGCCGGTCATCTGGGCGAGGACCGGCCCGCGCATCACTGGCTCGGCACGTACTTGGAGCGTTTGGGTGGTGAACGTCTCATGATCGGTCAGTACCCGCTTCACGTCCGGGTAGCGGGAGAGGAAATAGCTGTCGATCGCCGGCTCGTAGTGCACCGGTGCCTGGTCCCTCAGCCGCGCGAAGCAGCGGTAGGGGTCGGCCGCGAAGTCCTCGGACAGGATGCTGAAACGGGGATTGACCATGGGCACGACGAAAGCTTCCCAGAGCGCGGGGAGGGGGCGGAAGCGGGGGCGGCCTTGTCACCATGTCGGTCCAAGCAGCCTGCGACTTGGGAATACCAGAGCCCACCAGTAGCGGGGCTGAATCCGTTACGCGTAGCAGCCGTTGACGGTCGCCGCGAGGTCGTCCAAGGCATCCTTGATGGTGCTCGGGTCGGCCGTGGCGCCGTTCTCGACGAAGGAGAACACCTTCCAGTTGCCGTCCTTGCCCTGAGTCAGACCGCTCAGCGCGATGGCGCCGGTGAGGGTGCCGGTCTTCGCGTGCACCTTGCCCACCGCGCACTTGGAGTGGGCGTCGTCGAAGCGGCCGTACTCCGGGCCGAGCGTGCTGCCGGCCTCGCCGGAGACGGGCAGGCCGTCGAGGACGGAGCCGAGGGTGTGCGCGTAGCGGGGCTGCGCCGGCAGTTCGAGGATCCGCGCGAGGGTGGCGGCCGGGATGCGGTCGGCCCGGGACAGGCCGCTGCCGTCGTAGAGCTCGAAGTCGTCGAGCGAAACGCCGTACACCCGGCTCAGCACGTGGCGCACGACCTCGGTGCCGCCTTCGAAGGTGGCCGGCCGGCCGGCGCCAAGGGCGGTCATCCGCAGCAGGGTCTCGGCGATGTCGTTGTCGCTGTGCTTGAGCATCGTATGGACGATGTCCGACAGCGGCGCCGACTTGTGCCGGGCCACCGGAACGTCCGTGGGGTGCGCGGTGGCGCGGGCGACGTGACCGGTGACCGTGATGCCGTCCGCGGCGAGTTGCTCGGCGAAGACCTGCCCGGCGTCGATGGAGGTGTCCTGGACGCCGTGCCCGTCGACGACCAGCGCGCGGACCGGGGCGACGGTGTCGGGGTAGTAGCCGTCGTTCCAGCCCTTGGCCAGGGTCGGCTCCGGGAAAAGGCTGTCGTCGACGGTGACCTTCACGGTGGTCCGGCCCGCGGCCTTGAGCCCGGCGATCGCGGTCTTCGCCAACTCTGCGAGGTCGGCGGTGCTCAGGGTGCGGTCGCCGCCCCCGACGAGGGTCAGGGTGCCGTGGCCGTAGACGACCTTCGTGGTGAACCGGTGCTGCGGGCCGAGCACGTGCAGGGCGACGGTCGAAGTGGCGAGCTTGGCGTTGGACGCCGGCATCAGCGCGGTGGAGGCCTTGTGGCCCCAGACGGTGGTGTTCGAGTCCGCGTCGAGGACCACACCGCTCACGTTCGAGCCCAGTCGCTGATCGAGTACCCGGGTCTTCAGATTCGTGGCCATCTGCTGGTCGCCGGTGTCCAGGTCGTGGGTCTTGGCCGTCGTACCGACACCCTTTTGGGCGGCGAAGGCGGACGGACCCGCCAGGGCGGCGGACGCCACAGGCACGGCCATGGCGAGGACGAGGGCCCGGCGCCGGCCGGTTCCCGCGCCATTCTGTCTGGGCTTGCGGTGCCGGCGCCGGCCTCCCGGAGAGAAGGTGCGCTCGGGTGTCATGGCAGCTATTTCGGTCATCGGGGTTCGAGGCTTTCAGGAAGGGGGGCCTTGGGAAAGGGAAGGTCAAGCGCGCTGCACCGGCCATCACACTTGGCCCTGGCCGTCACCGGCGTGGTATGCGCGGAGCGTTGGACCGGTACCGTCGGTGTGCCCGCGCCACACTGCCGGCTCGGCATCAGTGGTCGCCGGTGATCGGCCGGCGTTCGTAGCACACGGAGTCCGGGTCCGCGCTCGCGGCCTGCCGGCCCTTGATCTCCACCCGCGCGCCGGGCTTGATGGCGTCGTACACCCATTTCCCGGCCTCGGGCGCAAGGGCGATGGCGCCGAGGCCGGCATTTTGGCCGATGCTGTTCAGACCGGCGGAGGGGTCCAGCGCCCACATCAGCAGCCGCTCGTGGTGACGGCGGTCGGTGAAGGTGACGGCCCACTGCCTGACGTCCACATACTTGGTGAACTTGCTGTACTTGTTGGGGGGCATTGTCAGGGTGGGGTACTTGGTGGTGACCGTGACCGCCGTCTCGCCGATCGGGCAGTTGTCCTGCGGCCCGCTGATGGGGAACCTCCTGCCCTCCATGGTCAGTGTGTGGGCGTCCAGGTCGATCGTCACCCGCTGGACGGGCACCGGGGACGGCGCCTGTGTGGGTGTGTGGGACACGGACGCCGCGGGAGGTACGACCGCCCCGGTGGCGGAGCCGAGGGCGCCGGAGATGACGGCGGTGAGGGCCGCCGTCGCCAGCGCACCGGCGGAGAGCACAACGCGCTGGCCGCGGCGGCGCTGTTGCGCCCGACTCCTCGCCTGTGCCCCCGTGGCCGGTGCCGCGCCCTGCGCGGCCAGGCCACGGAGCCGGACGGACAGCTCCTTCTCGGTCAGGGGATGCGGTGGCAGCTGGTCAGACACAGGTTTCCTCCGTGGAGTGGATTTCCTCGCTCGCCAGGTGAGCGGCAAGTGCCGCACGGCCACGTGACAGGCGTGCCTTGACGGTGCCGACGGCTGCATCGCTCTCGGCGGCTATCTGCTCCACGCTCAGATCGCACAGGTGATGCAGCACGATCGCGGTCCGCTGGGCCTCCGGCAGGCGCCGGAGAGCGGCGACCAATGCCACGTGGTCCGGACTCGGTTCGGGCACCGGCCGCGGCACGGTCTCGCCCCGGACCAGCTCCCACCAGCGGCGCGCCCGCCGCCAGCGGCTCATCGCCAGACGGTGTGCCACCGTGCGGATCCACGCCTCGGGATCCCGATCGCCGCTCAGCACGGACGAACGCCGCTCCCAGGCGCGTGCGAACGCCTCCTGGACCACGTCCTGAGCCTCGGCGTAGTCGCCCATCAGGGCGTACAGCTGACCGACCAGACGCGGGCAGGCAGCCGTGTAGAAGAGGTCGAACTCGTCCTCGGTCACCTTGTCGTGCTCTCTTCTTACGGCGCGGGGCCGGTGCGATGGGGGTCATGCGGTCGTGGTCGCGCCGGCTTCGCTGTGCGCGAGCCACTCCTTCCAGGTCAGGTTCCAGTCGCCGTAGCCGTTGCCGGCGGCGACGGTGTCCTTGTTCGCCCCGGTGACCGTGACGACGTCGCCGACCCGCACCTGGTCGTAGAAGCTCTGGGCGGTGCCGTCGGTGGCGAGGCCGACACAGCCGTGGGTGACGTTACGGTGTCCGGCCTCGGTGTCCGCCCGCGGGTTCTGGTGCACGTATGTCCCCGACGTCGTCAGGTGCACGGCCCAGAAGTAGTCGCCGCGGTACTCGTTCCCGAGGCCCACGGTGCGGGAGTCCATGAGCACCTTGCGCTGCTTGTCCATGACGACCATCGTTCCGTTCCAGGTGTCCGTCCCCGGCGCCCCGGTGGTGACCGGGATACGCCGCGTGGTAGCCGCGGTGCGGACGGTCATCATGTGTGTCTTCGCGTCGACCGTGGCCACCAGCGACCGGTCGATGGTGAAGTGCCGGGCGTCGTGCGAGCCCAGACGGAGAGTGACCCGGGTGCCGGACTGCCAGTAGGCGGTGCTGGGGCGGAAGTCGACGCGCTGCCCGTCCAGGAGGCTGCTGTCCTTCACCCAGCTCCACGCCCCCTTCGTGCCCGACGAGGTCTGCACACGCAGCCAGCTCTCGACAGCCTTGCGCTCGGCAGCGGGAACCGACCGGGAGAAGGTGACGGATATAGGCATGCCCACACCCACCGTCTGCCCGTCGGATATGTTCACCCGCGCCTGCGCAAGCACGGCGGGCTCCGGCACCGACGGAACTGGGCGTGCGCCGGGCGCCCTGTCCGCGCCGTCGTCGTCCCTGTCCGCGGTCTTCCCGGCCGCCGAGCCGGAGGCCCGGGCCCCTGGCGCGTCACCGGTAACCCTGACGCCGTAACCCGCGTCCGACGAACAACCGACGGCCGAGAACAGGGCCGCACAGGCCACGACAACGGCGCCGAAACGGCCGGCGGTCCGACCGGCCGAACGGTCCACGTACATGTAATCCCCCTGGATGTGGTGCGGTATCGCCTCTAATACGCACGGGCTCGGAGGCGGGTTGCATCGGAGTGAAACCTTTTTGCCGGGCAGCTGGACGTGGGGGACACACCACGCTCGCGCACCACCTGTCCCTGCCGAACGTGCACGCCGACGCAGCGGACGCTAGGGCCCGCCGGCTCGCGCCAGCGTGTTCAGCATCGCGGACACGTGCACCAGCGCGAACCTCTGGGACGTCCGTGGCCGCTATCGCTGGAGACCGGGTCCTGCTGGTAGCCGCACACTGGCGCCCGGATCTGACACTGCGGCAGCTCGATCCGGTGTTCGGCTTCTCGAAGTCCACAGCCGGCCGGATCGTCGACCACACTGGCCTGCCCGGTCGATGCCGCAGAAGACCGTGCCTCCGGTCCGTCTGGCTCGACAGGCCGTGAAGACCGGTTCGATCACGGCGCGGCGGGCATCGGGTACATCACTGCATACGGACGCGGAGCACTCACATGCCGTGCAGCGACCGCCAACGCCACCAGTCACAAGGGCATTCCTCCCCACCAACTACCTGGATCAGATGCCCTCTTTGGTGGCCGTGGCCCCATCGTAGGTTTCCGGGCTCCCTCAATCTGTAGGCGCCCACCTGCGCCTTTCCGTGCTCCGCCCGGTGGGTCCCAGCGCCGTTCACAGGCCAGGACGTCTGCACGTGCATCCGATCAGAGACGTGACGCCGCGAGCTGTTCGTTGCCTAGTGCCACCACTGACGGTCGGGCGCTGGGTTCACGGCTGCTCCGTGATCCGTGTGGCCGCCTTTTCGGTGATCATGATCGTGGGTGCGTTGGTGTTTCCGCTGATGTGGGTCGGCATGACCGAGGCGTCGACGACACGGAGTCGCTCGACTCCGTGGACCTGCAGTTCCGGATTGACGACGGAGTCGTCTCCGGTTCCCATGGCACAGGTTCCCACCGGGTGACAGGCCGTCGCGCTCCACCTGCGGACGTGCTCTTCGAGAGCCGCGTCGTCCAGGCGGTCCAGGGAGTCCTGGGCCCCGCCGCTGCTCACGACGTGCGAGTCGGGCTTCCCCCTGCGTCGACATGGTGTCGGCGGACGTCGCGGTTCAGGTGTTCCAGCTGTCCACGGCCACTTGGACGAAGCTGCGGACCAGCGGGCTCCGCCCGATCTTCGGCCAGGCCACGACGAGGTCGCTCGGCGGTCTGTCGCTGAACGGGACGGCGACCAGGCCGGCGGGCAGCGGCTGGTCGACAGGGGCGAGGGCTGATGTTCCGTTCCAGAGAGCTGCTTGCAGACACTCCTGGATCGTTCGCATGACCGGCGACGTGTCGTCGTGGCCGCCGCCCGTCCAGTACGCGGCCCACACGGGATCCGTGCCGCGCGGGAGTCGGACCCACCGGCGGCCGGCGAGATCGGCCGAGGAGACCGAAGTGCGATCGGCGAGAGGGTCGTCGTCACGCATGACCACGCCGACGGGTACTGAGCGCAGGATGTGCGTGCTGGTGCCGGTGTCGTCGAACGGGGTTCGGGTCAGGGCCACGTCGACGAGCCCGGTGCGAAGCCCGGCTGTCGGGTCGCCGAGGTCCGATTCGTGGATGGTGACGTTCACGTGCGGATGTCGGGCCCGGAAGAGCGGGACCAGCCGGCCGCCGACGTGTTGCGCCGCGTCTGCCAGCGTCCCGACGGACAGGTTCGCCGCGCCCGCAGCGTCGGTCACCCGGCTGCGGATCCGTTCGGCCTGCGCCAGCAACGCCTGCGTCTCGTCGTACAGAACCGTTCCAGCGGGCGTGAGGGCGACGCCCTTGGACCTGCGCTCGAACAGGACGACGCCGAGCTCGTCCTCGAGCTGCCGGATCGCGCGGCTGAGCGGCGGCTGTGTCATGTGCAGCCGGGTCGCTGCCCGGCCGATGTGGCGTTCCTCGGCGACGGCGACGAAGTACCGGAGCGAGCGAAGGTCCACCCCGAACACGATACCCGTGGGGTATCGGACGTACCGAGATGGTCTTGGACAGCAGATCCCGCGACGGCCAACGATGGAGGCAGTGGAGCTGACAAGGAGGGACGTTCATGACCAACCCCGCTCTCACGGTCGGGTGCTTCCAGTACGACACGACGCGTGCACTGTTCGAGGGATCCGTCAGGGATGACGGCATCGACGTCACGATGGAGACCGCTGCCACCCTGCCGGAGATCTTCGACCGCCTGATCCGCGGAAACGACTTCGACGTGGCCGAACTCGGGCTCACGTTCTATCTGCGGCTACTGGAGACCGGCCTGCCGTACGTAGCGTTGCCGATCTTCCCGAACCGCGTGTTCCGGCACTCCTGCATTTACGTCAACACCCACAGCGGGATCATCGAACCGGGTGATCTTGCGGGCAAGGCCATCGGCGAGTTCGGCACCTACGGTCAGGACTCCGGCGTGTGGGCCAAGGGGATCCTGATGGACGAGTACGGATTCAGGCCCGAGAAGAGCCGTTGGGTGATCGGCGGCCTCGAACACCCCGCGCCGCCCTTCGATTTCATCCCTCATCCGCATCCCGCCGAAGTCGACGTGAGCGTCGCGCCCGAGGGAAAGGCACTGGGTGCGATGCTGGACGCCGGCGAGATCGATGCCCTGTTCTCGGCGAACGTCCCGGAGTGCGTGCTCGACGGTTCCCCGAACGTCGCCCGGCTGTTTCCCGATTTCGAACCGCTGGAACGCGACTACCACCGACGGACGGGCATCTTCCCGATCATGCACACCCTCGTCATCCGGCGGGATCTCCTGCGGGACCGTCCCGGCCTCGCGCACGGCGTCCACCGCCTCTTCTCCCGGGCGAAGGACGCCGCCGCCGACCGCTACCGCCAGAACCGTCGGCTCTACCAGGTTCCGACCATGGTTCCGTGGATGAACGCCCTGGTCGAGCGCAACGGCGAGGAGTTCCCCGAGGACTGGTGGCCCTACGGCATCGCGGCCAACCGCACCGCCCTCGACGCCCACCTGCGCTATCACCACGAGCAGGGCCTGACCACGCGGCAATTCAGGATCGAGGACGTCTTCGCGGCCGAACTCTTCGACACCTGAGTGTCCGCTCGCCGGGTGGTGCTCGATGCTGCCGCGTGGTGCCGTCTCACCTGGCCGGCACTGCGCGGCTTCATGCTCGATCCCCCCATGGCGCCCCGTTGAGGAACCCGATGTCGTGGCGTCGTGCGTCGGCGACGGGTTTGCCGTTCTCCCGCGACTCGAGCTCGGCGAGCTCGTCGACATGTGCGGCCAGGACCTCGGCGCCGCGCACCAGCAGTTCGGCCCGTTCGGAAGGAGTACGCCACCTCCAGTCCTGCGTGAAAGCGCGGTGGGCCGCGCGTACGGCGGCGTCGACCTCGGGAGCGCCGCCGCCCTGGACGGTGGTGATCACCTGGCCGGTGGCCGGTGGTTCCGCTCACGCGCGCGCACCAGCATCCCGGCACCGAGCGAGATCGGCGCGATGAGCTATGCGATGTCCTGGCATCCCCGCCTGGACAACGACGCCGCACAACGCCGGCTCCGCGGCGCGATCACCACCACGCTGGGCGAGGCCACGCGCGGGTCGGTGGCGGGCCCATGACCTGACCGACCTGGTTCACCCTGTCGGTGATCGCCTCGATGACGACGTCGGGCCGGTCGACAGGGATGTCATGAGAACTGTGATTCGCCGCGGCCTGGTGCCGGTTGCGTGCCGCGCCGACGAACTGCTGCTGGGCCTCGTGCCACAGCTGTGCGTCGACCGGGGTGGCGAAGGGGGGAGACTTGGAGGACACGATCGCGGTGGCGGGAACACTAGGTGGCCAGGACATCTTCCGGTACGCGAGATGCATCGGCCCGTAGTTGTCCGCATGCGCCGGGAGTTGACGCGCCGAAGTGAGCGGCTTGCCCTTGAGAGCATCACAGGGCCACGCCGACCGATCCGCTGCCGACCGGGACGCGGTCGGAGGTCGCCCGGCACCATGCGGCGATCCGCTCGGTGAGGTCGTCGGGGTGGAACCGCGGGTAGCGGTGGGCCTGTGCGACGGCCCGTCGCATCGCCTCGCGTACCCAGGGCAGTGGGGGATACGGGCTCTCGGTCAGGGCAAGTCGGTGCAGTACGGGGATGTCCATGGCTCAGTCCCGTCCGCCGTGCCAGCGAACGGCGACGGCACCGGCGAAGTCGCCCGCGTGGGCGAATCCCCCGAGCACGATCAGGTCGCCGTCCTTCACCTGCCCCGAGCTGATCGCGCGGTCCAGGGTGACCGGGATCGCCGCTCCGAACAGATTCCCGTACTCGTCGAAGGTGTTCAGGTGCCGTTCGGCCGGCAGCTGCAGAGCCTCTCGCCAGTTCCGCAGGAAGGTGCGGTTGGGCTGGTTGGTGATGAGGACGTCGATGTCGGTGCTCGCCACGCCGAGCCGCCGGCACAGGTCCGCGATCACCTCGGGGACGAGGCGGTTCCCGCGTGCCAGGACCTTGGCGACGCTTGAGTCGGTGAACCCGATCCGCAGCTGGGACTCTCCCGGTTCCCAGTACTTGCGGCCGTCGTCGACCGCCACGGTCATGTCGCCGGCGTACTCGCCGATGTGCCGGGTCTCCACGTCGAGGACCGGCGACTGTGCCGACCTCGTCACGTACCCCACCCCGCACCCGTCGCCCGGGATCGCCGCCTGGGCGAGCTTGCGCACCTCGGACTGGGTGAACCACTGCCCCGCGGCGCTCTGTGCGTTGCAGATCAGTGCGGTCTTCGCATCGGTGGAGGTGAGTATCTGCCGGGCCAGCTTCACCATGTACACGAAGGACGCGCAGCCCGCGTTTGCCACGTCGACGAGCCACTCCGGGTTCAGGCCCAGCCGACGAGCCACCTCGGTTCCGGCGCCCGCGAACGGCAGGTCCGGCAACTGGCTGTGCACCAACAGCACGTCGACGCCCCGGATTTCCGCCGCGCCGTGCCGTTCGATCAGGGGCTGTACGGCGCGCTCGACCATGTCCGCGTTGGTCTCGTCCGGGGCCACGTGGTGCCGTAACGGCGGGACCCTGAACATGGGATGGTTGCGGAGCTTGTCCTCGGCTCCGGGGTAGTCGGTGTAGAACTCCGCGGGGACCGGCTCGCCGGGCAGGTAGCTCGCGACGTCGGTGAGGCTGACCGTGGTCACCGCGCCACCGCCCTCGCCGGAGCCGAACCGACCGGCAGGCCGCGCCGGTGACGGTGTTCCAGGATGGTCTTGAGGTTGTGCATCTCCACGGTGTGCCCTGCGTAGAAGAGGTCCCAGTAGTCGCCCACCCAGGGCCGGTTCGGGCGGGGAGCCAGGTCGGGGCGCGGGTTGGCGTCGTAGTAGGGGTGCCGGCAGTTGGTCCAGGTGATCACCGAGCCCGGCTTGTCGAGTACCGGCTGCGCCGGGACGACCCGCATCAGGTAGATCATCCACAGCTTCTCGCCCTGGTCCCAGGAACAGTGGTAGTCCACGGTCATGGCCTCCGGGTTCGCCAGCACCTTGCAGTAGATCCTGGTGTCGTCCTCCAGCCGGTCGTGACCGACCCACAGCCCCGGGGTGCCGGTGGGCGCGAAGTCCCGAAGGCTGCAGGTCCACTCCTCCAGATGGTGCCCCTGGCGCAGGTAGTCGTAGGCCTGCTCCGGGGGGCAGTCGACGTACTCGTGGATGGTGCAGTACTGCCCGTAGACCTGGTGGTGGGGGTAGACCGCGTGGGTCAGCTCCATGCAGTGGGCGGTCAGTTCCTCCTTGCCGGCGTTCTCGATCCGGACCAGACCGGGGATGTCAGCCAACGCGGACGACTCCTCGCTCATCTGAGCTCTCCTTGCTGTTGGTGGCTTCGGTGAAGGACTGGAAGGGAAGGAACGGAGGGATCTCCCGCGGGTCGCAGTCCACCGCGACGAACGCCGGGCCGCCGCGCGCGTTGCCGCGCAGCAGCGCCGTGCGCAGTTGCGCCGCATCGGCGGCTCCCGTGGCCTCCAGGGACGGGAAGGCGGCGGCCACTCCGGCGGCGAGGTCGGTCCGGGCGAACACGTCGTCGCTGCGGACGCCGCCCTGGAGGAACTCCTCCCGCATCGCGCACATGGCGTGGGCGTTGTTGTTGAAGATCACGAACGTCACGGGTGCGTCGTACTCCACGGCCGTGTGCACTTCCATCCCGTGCATGAAGAAGGCTCCGTCGCCGGCGAGGACGTAGGTGCGTCGGCCGGTGGCGAGTGCGGCGCCGATGCCGGCACCGAAGGTGTAGCCCATGCCGCCCATGCCGACCGCCACCACGAAGCGGCCGTGGCGCGGTGCCGCAAGGAGATGGATCGCGCTGGCACCTGCGTTGCCGGCGTCCACGAAGACATGTGCGTCCTGGGGGAGTGCCGCCTCCACCGCGGCGACCGCCAGGGCGTGGGGGACGGTTCGCTCCCGGCTCTGCGAGAGCGGACCCGGCACGGGTGTGGGAACGGGGCCGGCATGCGGCGGGCAGGGGCGTGGGGGCGAGGGCAGCCGGGCGGTCACCGCGCGCAGTGCGTCCCGCAGGTTCCCGCCAAGTACGGTGCCTGACACGAACGGTGGTTCGGGGCCGAGGGACACGACTTCGGTGCCGGCCAGGGCCCGGTCGAGGCCGCCGCGTGCCAGGAGCGGCAGCCGGGTACCGACCAGCAGGCACAGGTCGGCCCGTCGCAGGCAGTCCTCGACGTTGGCGTGGCCCATCACCCCGGCCACGCCTGCAAATCGGGGATCACGGTTGTCGAAGACGTCCTTGGCGTCCGGGGTGACCGCCACCCATGCCCCGAGGCGCCGGGCCAGTTCGGCCAGATCCCCACGCGCGTCGGCGGCGGCGACATCCTCACCGGCGATGACGAGGACGCGACCGGCTCGGCGAAGGATGTCCGAGACGGCCCTGACGGCGGCTGTGCCGAGCCGCGCCGCCGGTGCCGTCCCGGGACCGCCCGGTATCGGGGCCGTGTCGCGGGCGGGTACCCGGATCCGCGCCTGCTGCACGTCCTTGGGCAGCAACAGCACGGCCGGCCCGCGGGGATCGGCCTGCGCCACCGCGACTGCCCGGGACAGCAACTCCGTGAGCAGGTCCGGCTCATCGACCCGGGCGCAGAACCGGGAGACGGGCGCGAAGACCTCCCGAGCGTCGAAGGAGCCCGCCTTGCCGCTGGAGTCCTGGAAGGCCCCGCGCCCTTCCTGACCGGTCGGCGGCTGGCCCACCAGGGCCAGCACGGGCACCCGGGAGGCGTACGCCTCCGCCAGACCCGGTACGAGATTCATCGCCCCGCCGCCCGAGGTGGCGGCGACGACGCCGAGGCGCCTGGTGGTGCGCGCGTATCCGTCGGCCATGGTGACGGCGGAGAACTCGTGTTTGGCGACGACGCCGCGGACGCCGTCGCAGCGGTGCACCGCGTCGTACAGGTCCTCGATGTTCGCGCCGCCGACGCCGAACACGTGGGTGACGCCGGCCCTGGCGAGTTCCCCGGCCAGATGGTCGACCAGGCGTACCGTTTCCGCCTCGCGCAGTCCCGGGGTCTCGATCGTCATGCGGGGCTCCCTTCCCTCTCGTGGTGCCGGTCGATGAACCCGCACGGCGAGATCACCTGGAAGCGGTGCCGGTATTCCTTGGGGGTGAGGCCCAGGGTGCGTCCGAAGGAGCGGAAGAACGTCTCGGCGGTGGTGAATCCGCAGCGGCCGGCTATCTGGCCGATCGTCAGGTCCGTGGTCTCCAGCAGCTCGCGTGCGCGGTCGATGCGCGTCCGCTCGACGTACTGGCCGGGTGTCTGCCCCACCTCGCGCCGGAAGACCCGGGCGAAGTTGCGCTGACTCATGTTGGCCTGCCGCGCGATCTCAGCCACGGGTAACGGGCCGCCCAGGTTGTCCAGGATCCACTCCTGTGCCGCCCGGATCGGCGGATGGTCGGCCAACTGGGCGTCGAGGACGGCGCTGTACTGGGACTGTCCTCCGTGCCGCTTGAGGAACAGCACCAGAAACCGTGCCGTCTCCAGCGCGAGCGCCGATCCGTGATCTGCCTCCACCAGAGCCAGGGCCATGTCGATGCCCGTCGACACGCCCGCGGAGGTCACAAAAGGGCCGTCCCAGACGAAGATCGGCTCGGCGTCCACCGTCACATCCGGATAGCGGGACGCCATCGCCTCGCTGTACGCCCAGTGCGTGGTGGCGCGTCGGCCGGCGAGGAGGCCGGCCTCCGCCAGCAGAAAGGAACCGCCGCATACGGAGGCGACTCTGCGCGACCGGGCCGCCGCCCGGCCGATCCAGGACACGAGCGCCTCGTCCCTGAGCGCATCGTTGAGACTCCATCCGTCCGGCACGAGGAGCGTGTCGATCGGGCCCCGCCCCGCCTCCAGTGGCGAGGCCTCCACCACCACTCCGGAACTCATGCGCACCAACGGTGCGTCGGCGGAGACGAATTCGGTCCGGTAGGGGGTGCCCGAGGCGCCCGCGAGCCGGTTCGCCGTATCGAACACTTCAATCGGTCCTGTGATGTCCAGGGCCATCGCGCCCGCGTACACCACCACAACAACACGTCGTTCCAACACGGTCACAGCCTGTATCGGATGTCGTACTGGCTGCAATGACAGATTACTGACGTATCCGGCCAGCAAACGGCGTCGCACGGGTACGCAGGGCGCTGGCGAGGCGGTTCGCGCGCCGGGCGGGCGGCCATGGGTGAGGCAGCTCACAGATCGGTGCGGTTGCGCCGCCGTCGGCGAGCACCGCATGCCGTGGTCCGCGGCAGCCCTGAGGCCGGATCGCGCGAGGAGTCGGGGAAGCCGGTCAGCCGCCCAGGGCGTGGACCATGTTGACGACGGCGGTCATCTGGGGGGCGCTCCTGACCGCGTAGTCGGAGCCGGTGTAGCCGAACCAGTCCCAGCAGCCCTGTGGGTTGACGGGCCAGACGCTGGAGACGGCCTGCGGGTAGAGGACGACGAGGTTGTTGGTGTCGGCGTAGGTGTCGAGGTTGCCCTTCTCGGCGAAGGCGGTGCCGAGGAGTTGCTGGGCGGACAGGCAGCCGTGCAGGGCGACCACCAGCGTGCAGGGTGCGCCCTGGGCGCAGCTGGGCGGCACATAGAGCTGGCCGGTGCCGTCCATGGACAGGGCGCGGGCCGAGCCGCCGGGGGCGTAGGCGTTCTGGTCGAAGTAGGTGAGCGAGCCCTCCGGAGCGCCGGTGTTGCGTGGGTTGACCGTGCCCAGCCAGGCGGTGAGCATCTCGCGCTGCGGGTCGTCGTGGCAGTTGTTCAGGAAGGGGGGCAGCGTGAGCGCGCAGGGGACGACGCCGTCGGGCGTGGGCCAGGAGTGCCCCGCCGGATCCCAGTCGTGGTACGTGACCTGGGCGCCGAAGTGCTCGTAGAAGTCGACGCCGGCACGGGAGACGAGCGGATTGACGACCGGGTCGAGGTAGCCGTGGTAGGTGTAGACCGGCTTGCCCGCCAGGTTGGAGACCGGATCGATGCGGCCCTCGGCCGCCCAGTCGGTGGCCTGTTGTTCCAGTCGTCCGACGCCGAGGCCCAGGTCGCAGGTGGCGAGGTCGATGACCTTGCCCTGGCCGCAGTCGTACGGGCCTGCGGCGACGATTCCGGCGCCGTCGAAGGTGCGGGAGTAGGCGACCTGGAGCTGGGTGGCCATGAAGCCGCCGGAGGAGACGCCGGTGACGTAGGTGCCGGTGATGTCGAGGTCCGGCAGCGGTGGGGCGGCGGCCTGGGCGGGCGCCGTCAGGCCGAGGACGGTCAGACCGGCTGCGGCGCCGAGAACGGCCACGCCGCGGACGGCTGTGCGCAGGGAGCGGAACCTCATCGTGCACACTCCGTGAGGTGGGAGGGCGGTGCCGCCGGTGTGGGCGGCACCGAGGGGCGGGGGTGACGACGGCCGGCCCCGGAACCCGTCGCCGTCCGGCCGGGCGGGCCGCTCGGACGGACAGTGCCAACCAATCGATCGGTTGTTTCGGTTTCGTTGCGGGATACCTTCCGGCTTCTGCGCTACGGTGTCAACCAATCGATTGGTTGGAATCTCTCCGTATCCCTCAGGAGCAGCAGTGGAACTTCCCGCCTGGGAGCCCCGCCGGGTCGTGGCGATGGGTGCCGTCCTGCCCGAGGGGGTGACGCCTCCCGGCACACGAGGGCGGATCCTGAAGGCGGGCCTGGAACTGTTCGCCGAATCGGGCTTCGCCGGCGCCTCGATCCGGCAGATCGCGGGCATCGTCGGCATCAACTCCGCGACGCTGTACGCGCACTACCCCTCCAAGGGGCATGTGCTCGCCGCGTTGGTGCGCATCGGCCACGAGGAGATGCTGGCCCGCCTGAGCGAGGCCGCGGCCGCCACCCGGGACGCCGGCGCCGGCCGGCAGCTGGCCGCTCTGGTCCGCGCCCATGTGCTGCTGCACACCGACTATCCGCTGTTGGCGGTCGTCACCAACAGTGAACTGCACGCCCTGCCTCCCGAACTGGCCGAGCCCTCCCTCGAACTGCGCGGGCAGTGCCGTCGTATGCTCGCCGACGTTCTCGAACTGGGGCTGCAGCAGGGCGAGTTCAGCATCGACGACCCGCTGCTGGCGGTGACCGCGATCGGTGGCCTCGGGGTGCAGGTCGCCCAGTGGTTCGGACCCGCATCCGGTCGTACCCGTGAACAAGTCGCCGACCAGTACGCGCAGTTCGCCCTGCGCATGGCCGGCGCCCACCGCTGAGTATGCGCCCCGTCCGCCCCCTCGCGCCCAGGAGCAACCATGCGACCGGTCCTCTCCACCCGGCACGGTGCCGTGCGCGGCACCACCGGCCCGGACGGCATCGCCCGCTTCAAAAACATCCCCTATGCCGCCGCCCCCGTCGGACCGCTCCGCTTCACCCCGCCCCGCCCGCCGGCCCCATGGAACGGAACACGCGACGCCGACACCTACGGCCCCACCGCACCCAAGGCCCCGTACGCCCCACCGCTGAACCGTCTCATCCCCGAGGTCGACATCCCCGGCGAGGACTTCCTCAATCTCAACGTCTGGACCCCTGATCCGGCGGGACGGCTGCCCGTCATGGTCTGGCTGCACGGCGGCGCGTTCAGCAACGGCTCGGGTTCCGTACCCGGTTACGACGGCACCGCGTTCGCCCGTGACGGCGTGGTGCTGGTGACACTGAACTACCGTTTGGGCGCGCACGGCTTCCTGCACCTCGGCCCCGAGGACCCCGCCCCGGCCAACCTCGGTCTGCTGGACCAGATCGCGGCGCTGGAATGGGTACGCGACAACATCGCGTCGTTCGGCGGCGATTCCGGGCGCGTCACTGTCTTCGGCCAGTCGGCGGGGGCGATGAGCATCGGCGCGCTGCTCGCCATGCCCGCGGCCAAGGGCCTCTTCCACCGCGCCGTACTGCAGAGCGGAGCGGCCCATCACGTGCTGTCCCCCGGCTCCGCCGCCCGGGTCGGGGCCGGACTGGCCGCCGTGCTCGGTGTGCCGCCCACCCGTGCGGACCTCGCCGCCGTACCCCTGGAGCGGCTGCTGGCCGCGCAGCAGCGACTGCGCGCGGAGATCTCCGCACGCCCGGACCCGGCACTGTGGGGCGAGGCGGCCCTCAACCTGATGCCCTTCGAACCCGTGGTCGACCACACCACCCTGCCGCGCCCGCCCATCGAGGCGATCGCGGACGGCACTGCCGCGGACGTCGACGTGCTGGTGGGCTTCACCCGAGACGAGTTCCGCCTGTTCACCGTGCCCACCGGACTGTCCCCGCTGGTGACGGACGATCTCCTGGACAGCGCGGCAGCGGCCTACGGTCTGCCACCCCAGGGGGTGCTCGCCTACCGGGCCTCCTTCCCCGACGCGGCGCCGGGCGACCTGTTCGCCGAGATCGCCACGGACTGGTTCTACCGGCTACCCGCCCTGCGGCTGGCCGAGGCCCAAGAAGGCCAGGGCGCCCGCGCGTTCGTCTACGAGTTCGCCTGGCCCTCGCCGGCCCTCGACGGAGATCTCGGCGCCTGCCATGCGGCCGACCTTCCGTTCGTCTTCGACAACCTGGCCGACCCGGGCTTCGCAGCCCTGCTCGGCGACACGCCTCCGCAGCACATCGCCGACAGCATGCACGCCGCCTGGACCGCCTTCGCCACCACCGGCGAGCCCGGCTGGCCCGCCTACCGCGAACCCGGCCGCGCCGTCCGCCGCTTCGGCGCAACGCCCGCCCTCGACCACGCCCCTCGCGAGCACCTGCGAGCCCTGTGGGACGGTGTGCGCTGATCCCCGCCCCGGACGACGTCGCACGCAGGACGCCCCGCGCACCCCTTTCCGAGGCGATGGCGTTCCAGGCCGGCCGCAGGTGCGACGATCCGACCACCCGCTCGACACGCGAGCCGCACGACGAGGTCACCGCCATGTGACGGCCGGCACCGGCTGCAGCGGCACCGGGGGGACAGTGGCGACGGAGCCACATGGTGCCGGGCGCACGGTCATCCGTCGCGTGTCAGCTCGCGTACGGCGACTTCCCGGAAGCTGTGCGGCGGGCGGCCGGTGAGCCGCTGGACGGTGTCGGTGGTGCGGTCCTCGGCACCCTCGGCGATGGCGCGGTCCATGCCGGCCAGCATCTCGGCGAACTCCAGCGGCATCTGTGCGGCCAGGCGGTCTCGCATCTCCTCGTACGTCAGAGGCCGGTGGATCACGGGCCGGCCGGTGACCTGCGTGACGACGGTGGCGACGTCTTCGTGGCTGAGCGCCTCAGGTCCGGTCAGGACGAGGTCGGTGTCGGGCGCGCGGTTCCCGGTCAGGGCGTGTACGGCGACGGCGGCGATGTCGTCGGCGTCGACGAACCCCACGCGACCGGCCCCGGCCGCGGTCAGGATCTCGCCGCGCGCGCGGATGCTCTGGGCGTGGACGTGCGTGCCGGTGAAGTTCTGCATGAACCAGGAGGGCCGCAGCACCGCCCACTGGTCGAACAGCCCGGGCAGCGCCCGGTGCACCGCACCCACTCCCGGGCCTCCCTCGGAGATGGCCGAGGAGCTGAGCAGTACTGCACGGTGTGCACCGGCGGCCCGAGCCTGCCGTAGGAAGGGCAGCATGACCGCGGCCGGGTCCGGGTCGCCCACCGGCGGAACGAGGTAGACGCGGTCGGCTCCGTCGAGAGCGGCGCCGAAGGTGGTGGGGTCGTACCAGTCGAAGCGGACCGGTTCCGCACCCCCGACCGGAGTGGCACGCCGGCTCGCGGCCTTGACGCGGTGTCCGGCGGCGGCCAGTCCCGCGGCCGTACGGACCCCGGTCGTGCCGGTGGCGCCGATCACCAGGGTGGTGCCGGGGATGGTCATCGGGCGTCGCTCCCGGCGAAGTCCAGCCCGGGTGCCTGGACGGCGAGCGGATTCCAGTAGTCCCGGTAGGAGGCGAAGCGGCCGTCTCGAACGGACACGACAGCGATGTAGGTCATGTCGAAGGGTCCGCCGCTCTCGACGAGCCGGCCCACACCGCGCATCTCGACCACGATGGTCTCCGGGTCGGTGGTCTGGTGGATCCGCACGTCGGGGAAGTCGTGCAGGTCGATGTGGTCGGGGTAGTCACGCATGTAGGCGGCGATGGCCTCCCGGCCCTCCAGACGCGTGGGCCAGCCGTGCGGGGCGAACGGGAACTCCAGCACTCCGTCGGCTGCCCACAGGCCGATCCAGCCCGGAATGTCCTTGTCCAGCAGCAGCTGCAGGCTCCGGCGGTACAGATCGGCCGGTGAGCCGTTCGCGTGGGTGTTTTCGGGCATGGTTCTCCCCGTTCCAGTGCTCCAGTACGATACGGACTCGCGGTCCGCTTCTCCCTCGACAATACGGACCGCCGGTCCGGATTGCAACGGAGGAACCCCGTGCCCGAGCGCAGCCCGCGCAAGGACGCCGCCCGCAACCGCGCGGCCGTCCTCGCCGCCGCCGACACTCTCTTCACCCGGTGCGAGCAGCCCGAAGACGTCACCATGGCCGACATCGCGGCGGCGGCGGGTGTCGGGAAGGGGACGCTCTTCCGCGCCTTCGGCGATCGCACCGGGCTGATCCGGGCGCTGTACGAAGCGCGGCTCGAACCGGTCCGGACGAGCGTCGAGGAGGGCCCGCCGCCGCTGGGGCCCGCGACCGAGCCGCTGCGGCGTGTACTGGCCCTGCTCGACACCGTCCTGTGCTTCAAGCTCGACAACCGTCACCTCGCGCTGGCCCTGGAACAGACCGGCACCGACAGCCCCTACCGCACGGAGCACTACGAGCGATGGCACGCGCTGCTGCGTGATCTGCTGGACCGGATTCCGGGCCTGACCGGTACCGGTTCCGCCGACTTCACCGCCCACGCCCTGCTCGCCGCGACCCGCGCCGACCTGGTCGCCTACCTGGCCGGCGAAAAGGGCCTGACCCGTGGCGAGATACGGGCCCGCCTGGCGGAGTTCGCCGCCAGAACCCTCGGTGCGGACACGCCCCCGACGCCGGCCGGCGAAGGCTGACCACGGCCGCTCCGGCGGTGGTCACGCCCTTCTCGCGCGACGGGACCGATGAGGCTTCCAGGACGGTCGGCGTTCGCGGATCCATGGACCGGCAGAGGCGGCCCCCTCGGCGTCGGTTCCCGTGAGGGGCAGAGCGCTCGGAGGGCCAGGGGTCAGCGCGGGTGGTCGTCGTGGGCACGGTGGTCGTGGCCTTCGGGGCGCCGTGCCAGGGCTTGGGCGCGTGCGGTGACCTCCGCGGTGGACACGGCGCGCAGGCCGACGAGCACGTCCTCCAGTGCGGCCAGCCACAGCCGGTAGTAGTGGTACGGCTCGTCCGGATCCGCCGAAGCCTCCCAGGCGGCGATCCGGGAGATCAGCGCTGCCTGGAATTCCGGCCAGGTGAACGCGCCCGCCTCGTACAGGGTGACGGCCATGCCGAAGGCGCGGCTCTCCCACGGCTCGGCGAACACCAGCTCGCCGTTGGAGCGAGGGGGCGCGGCCGGGCCCTCGATGTCCATCGGTGCGCTCACGGTGCCGCCACCTTCGCCACGCCCACCATCGCGTCCCTAGTCACCAGGGACACCAGCTCCTCCTCGGACAGGTGCTCGGTGCCGGCCGGGCGCTCGGGCAGCACCAGCCAGCGCACCTCGCTCGTGGAGTCGCGGACGACGATCTGTACGTCGTCGCCGAGTTCGAGTCCCATCTCGGACAGCACCCTGCGCGGCTCCCGCACCACCCGCGCCCGGTAGGCGGGATCCTTGTACCAGCTCGGCGGCAGGCCGAGCACCGGCCAGGGGTAGCACGAGCACAGGGTGCACACCACGACGTTGTGGACGGCGGGAGTGTTCTCCACGACGACGATGTGCTCGCCCTGCTGCCCCGAGAAGCCCAGCTCCTTGACGGCGGCGGTGCCGTCCTGGAGCAGGCGCTGCCGGTAGCCGGGGTCGGTCCACGCCTTGGCGACGACCTTGGCCCCGTTGAGCGGGCCCACGTTGGTTTCGTACTGGGTGATGATCCCGTTCATCACCCGCGGGTCGATCAGACCCCGCTCGGTGAGCAGCTGCTCCAGCGCCTCGGTGCGCAAGGCCACGGAAGGAGGTTCGTCCGGGCCGCCGGCGGTGGTGGTCATGCCGTGGTCTCCAGGTAGCTCTCGTACATGTCCACGGTGAGGGCGAAGGGTTCGGGGTCGGAGCCCCACAGTTCGCGCGAGTCGAACCGCACCGTGTAGACGTGCTGCGGGTTCTCGCCCAGGAAATGCGCGTTGGTGTCCGGCAGTACATGGGCGGGCTGGATGACGTCGACGACTCCGGTGTGTCCCCGGACGTACCCCGGCAACCGGGTGTGCCCGGGGACGGACACGTTCTTGGCGCGTACGCGCTCGCCGATGCCGAAGGCCGGTGCGGTGTCCACGGAGCGCAGCGAGCCCTCGGCGGTGGGTGCGTAGTGAGGTATGGCGGGCTCGGGGACGGGCGGTTGCGCCACCTGTTCGCCGCGCAGGTTGCGGGCGCGGGCCTCGACCGCGCCCGGCGCGAGGACGGACCTTTCGGTGAGCATCAGCTCGCCCGCGTTGAGCCAGCGCCCGAAGTAGCCGTCGTCCAGGTAGGCGGCCCGGTTCAGGCGCTCCAGAGCGTGCCGGAAGGCGTCCGTGTTGATGCCGCCGCTCGCGATACGGCTGGAGAGGATCGCCAACGCGAACGCCTTGCGTTGCCAGTCTTCCGCGAAGACGGGTTCATCGCGTTCCGGCGGACGAACGGGCCCCCATCCCTGGGTGCCCCCCATGTCGGCAATACCATCCATGGTGCAAACCCTCACTTGTCCGGGATAACGGACGTAATTACTCGAATTATATTGGCCGGCGCATTCGCGCTGGGGGTGCGGCGTGTCGGAGGTGCGCGTGCCAGGTGGGGAAAGTCAACTGGATGGGTCATCCGGTTCTGCTACGGTAAGCGTGAACCGGATAAGTAATCCAGATAGCACAGGCGGTTGTGGCATGAAGCAGACAGCGGTCGTCACGGCAGGGACGGCGGGAATCGGGTGGGAAACCGCCTTGGGGCTGGCCGAGGCAGGGCTGGAGGTCACGGTGGTCGGGCGCAACGCCGAGCGGGGTGCCCGTGCGGTCGAGCGGATCAACGCCATGGCGCCGTTGCACTCCGCCCGGTTCCTCGCCGCCGACCTCGCCTCGCTCGACGCGGTGCGCGCCCTTGCCGGCCGAATCGCCGGGGACGGTCCGCTGACCGTCCTGGTCAACAACGTCGGCGCGATGTTCCCGGACCGGCAGGACTCCGTCGACGGGATCGAGGCGACGTTCGCCGTCAACCACCTCTCGCCCTACCTCCTGACCGAGCTGCTGCTGCCCGCACTGCGAGCCGGTGCGCCGAGCCGGATCGTGAACGTCACCTCAGGTGCGATCGGTGTCGCGAAGCGCGTCTTCGACGCGGCGGAGCCGCCGGGTGGCTACTACGGCTTCCACTGGTACGGTCGCGCCAAGCTGGCCGGCCTCGCCTATGCGCTGGAGCTCGCCGGACGGCTCGAGGGCACGGGCGTCTCGGTCTTCGCCGCAGACCCCGGCGGCGCCGCGACCGACATGACCAACGGCACCCTGCGTGATCCGAAAATCGTCTCGCCGGGGCTGCGGCTGCTCTGGCCGCTGGTCCGCCGCAGGTTCGAACGCTCGACCTCGGGCCCTGCGTCCCTGGCGGCCAAGTCCTCGATCTTCGCCGCGACCGACGGCTCACTGGACGGCCGGACCGGCGTGGTCATCGGGCCCCGGGCGCATCCGGTCACCCCCTTCCGTCCGGCAGCCGACCCCCGAATCGCCGAAGCCGTCCGCCGCCTCAGCGAGCGTCTCGCGCCACTCAGGACGACATGACGGGACCTGAAGTGGATCCGGCTTCACCACACGGTGGACCGGTTCCCCTCCAGGGACGATGGGGCGCTGTGGGCGTGTCGGGCAGGAAGAGGAAACGGGCGGCTCGTCCGGTCCCGCCCCACAGCGGTCCGGACGATCCGGATGAGCCATCCAGTTAGACTGCTCGCATGACGACCGCCCCCCTGCGCAAAGACGCCGCCCGTAACTGGGAACGGATCGTCGCCGTGGCTCGCGATCTCGTGGACGAGGGCACACCACTGCAGCTCAACGACATCGCCCGCCGAGCCGGAATGGGCGTGGGCACCGTCTATCGCCACTTTCCCACCGCCGAGGCGCTCCTGGAGACCGTCGCCACCCCCGGCCTCGAGGCACTCGCCGCCCATGGCGAGCGGGCCCTGGCCGACGACGACCCCGGGCGCGCCCTCGCCGGCTTCCTGACCCGCACCATCGAAGCGCAGGTCACCGACGCCGCTCTGTCCCCGGTCACCGCCGCGCCCACCGACGCCCTGCCGCGTACCACCGAACTGAAGCAGACCATACGATCGGTAGGCCGAGAGTTGCTCGAGCGGGCCCGCGCTGCCGAGGTCGTGCGCGCCGACCTGACCTCTGCCGACCTGGTCCCGCTGATGTGCGGAATCGCCTACGCCGCGAACGTCCACGGCGAGGCGGCAGTCCGCGTCGAGACGGCGCGCCGCTATCTGGCCTCGCTACTGGAAGGTGTGTACATCCGCCAGGCCGGCCCGAAGCGGTGAGCGAGCTCGCCCGCGGATCAGCAGAGCCGAATGGGCACGGTACTTCCCGGCGGTCGACTTCACCCCACCGTGCCCGCCCCATGACGGCGCACTGGGACGGGCCGTATCCGCTGTTCTCCGGCCTGCGCGAACTGCCGACCAAGTCATGACTGGGACCACTACGCTGCTCAGTACGCGCTTTGCGCGACAAGTGCGGTCGGTTCCCGGCGCTTCGGCGGTCGGGTGGTGAGGGACGATGCATGGACTATTACGATCTCGGCACCTACAGCCGCTCCGTGACGACTTCCTCGCCCGAGGCACAACTCTGGTTCGACCGCGGACTGGTCTGGACGTACGCCTTCAACCACGAGGAAGCCGTCTCCTGCTTCGAAGCCGCCGCGGCGGCCGACCCCGGCTGTGCCATGGCGTACTGGGGCATCGCATACGCACTCGGCCCCAACTACAACAAGCCGTGGGAGTTCTTCGACGAGCAGGATCTCGCACGCACCGTCGAACGCACCCATGCCGCCGTGGAACTCGCCCACGAGAAGGCGGAATCCGGCGCCACGCCGCTCGAACGAGCCCTGATCGGCGCGTTGCGTGCCCGCTATCCGCAGACGGAGGCCGTCGACGACTGTTCCGTGTGGAACGCGCCGTACGCCGACAGCATGCGCTCCGTCTACGAACTCGCCCCGGACGACCCCGACATCACCACCCTGTACGCCGACGCGCTGATGAACCTCACTCCCTGGCGGCTGTGGAACCTGCGGACCGGTGAGCCGGCCGAAGACGCCCGCACGCTCGAGGCCAGGGCCGTCCTGGACCGGGCCGTCGCGACAGATGCCGGGGCGGGACACCTTGGCATCCTGCACATGTACATCCACCTGATGGAGATGTCCCCGACGCCCGAGGTCGCCCTGCCCGTCGCCGACCGCCTGCGCGGCCTGGTGCCCGACGCCGGCCACCTGCAGCACATGCCTTCACACATCGAAGTGCTCTGCGGTGACTACCGTCGGGTGGTGTCGGACAACGCCGAAGCGATCGTCGCCGACGAGAAGTTCCGTGCGCGGGCCGGAGCCATGAACTTCTACACGCTGTACCGGTGCCACAACTACCATTTCAAGATCTACGGCGCGATGTTCCTGGGCCGGTTCCGGACCGCTCTGCAGGCCGCTGCCCAGTTGGAGGCGTCCATCCCCGAGGAGCTGCTGCGCGTGCAGAGCCCCCCCATGGCCGACTGGCTGGAGGGCTTCCTCGCCATGCGGGTCCATGTACTGATCCGCTTCGGCCGCTGGAGCGACATCCTGCGGATGCCCGTGCCCGCCGACCCGCAGCTCTACAGCGTGAGCACGGCGATGCTGCACTACGCCCGGGGCGTCGCGTTCGCGGCCACCGGCCATGTCTCCGAGGCCGAGGCCGAACGCCGGCTGTTCGGCCGGGCGGTCGCCCGGGTGCCGGAGACACGCATGCTGTTCAACAACACCTGTGCCGACATCCTGGCGATCGCGTCGGCGATGCTCGACGGCGAACTCGAATACCGCAAGGGCGACCATGACGCCGCCTTCGCCGCGCTCGAGCGGTCGATCGAACTGGACGACAACCTTCCCTACGACGAGCCGTGGGGATGGATGCAGCCCACCCGGCATGCGTACGGCGCCCTGCTCCTGGAACGGGGGCGTGTCGCGGAGGCCGAGGCGGTCTACCGGGCCGACCTGGGACTCGACGACACCCTTCCACGCGCTGTGCAGCACCCTGACAATGTCTGGGCCCTCCATGGGCTGCACGAGTGTCTGGTCCGGCTGGGCAAGGCCGGAGAGGCGCAGATCGTGGCTCAGAGGTTGAAGATCGCCGTCGCGATCGCGGACGTGCCGGTCCAGGCGTCCTGCTTCTGCCGCCTCGACGCGGTCTCGGACGCGGCCGGCGGAGGGGACTGCTGCACGATGGAACATTGAGCCGCCAGGAGCCGGCTTGAGCAGTCGATCGAGCGGGACATCGTCTCCTACGCCGCGCTCCACGCCCTGGGTGGCACCGAGCCCCTGGACACAGTGCCCCGCCTGATCGGGCGCGCCGCCCGCAGCTTCCGGCAGTACGTCACCACGGTGGTGGCCGACGGCAGTTGGCCGCGCGCCCGGGACACCACCGGAACGCCCTGACGGTCTCAGTCAGTGGCGGAGGGCAGCCAGATCCGTGCCGGGCAGGTGGATCCAGCCCTCCTGGCGGGCGAGCGCGCGTTCGTCCGCGGAGCGTGGCCACAGCGTGTCACCGACCAGGACGGCGCGGGCGACCAGGGCGCAGACCAGGGCGTCGAGATGGTCGTGGCTGTCGACGCACCGCGCACGCACCGCCTCGGGAAGAGCCGGGCCAAGACCCGCCTCGAGGGAGCGGACGATGTGCTCCCGGACGGCGCGCGCCCCGGCTGTGGGGGTCTTGTAACTGGCGGTGAGGTGGATCCCCCAGCGCCGCAGCGCGGCGGCGGGATACACCTCGGCGACCGGTCCGGACCCGTCCCTGGGCACGACGACGCCCGATGCCGCGAGCTGATCCAGGAGGTGGGCCGCGCGCAGCGCCACGACCCCCAACAGGTCGGTGGACACCGACAGCGGCGGCCGCAGGGAAGTCGCCTTCCAGGTCAGGTCGTCGGTCAGCCGGAACCGCAAGGCGTCCAGACCGGGCCGCCCGTCGGCGCGGTCCTCGAACCGGACCGGGGGCGGCAGCCGCCCCCCCTGGTGGTGGGCCAGAACCGTCGCCACGAAGTGGGACGGCCAGCCGAGAGGGCAGTCGAGGCCGGTCTTGTCGGCCGCCCGGACCACGGCGAGCAACTGCTCGTCCGCCTCGGGCACGACGAACTCCACCGCCAGGCCGCCCCCGGGTCCCCAGACGACCCGGCACACGGCCGTGCGCCGTGCACGGGCGGCCAGATCGACGCCGACCGTCACCACCTGTCGTCCCACCACGCCCGTCACTTGCCCCAGGTCTTCCGGTACGCCTCCCGGTAGCCCGAGGGGTCCCAGGCCGTGGCGCCTTTGCTGTTGCTCTCCGTGGAGATGTGGACGGGCGCGACGTAACCGCTGGCCGGACGGCCGGAGAAGGCGCGGTTGAACTCGTCGAGGATCTGCCAGCCCTGCAGCGACAGCGGTTCGGGGACGGTGGCCGCCTGGTACTGCTCGCTGTTGATGCGCTGGAAGGCGGACGGGTCACCGTCGCCCGCGCCGATGTTGAAGGGCGGCCCGGAGCCCGTCCTCCCGGCCGCGCGGAAGGCGGGGGCGGCATCGGCGAAGTACAGGTCGTTGATCGCGACGGAGTGGGTCCACCGGCTCCCGAAGCGGGAGAGGAGGAACGAGACCTCCCTGGGGGTACGGCTGCTCGCGTCCGGGATCGGGATGTTCTCGTACGCCAGCAGCCGCACGCCCGAACAGGCCGCCAGGCCCTTCCTGATCAGCTCGGACTTGTGTTTGGCGAAGGGGATCGAGGCGTCGGTGAACAGGACGACCCCGGCGTTGCCGTGGGAGCGTGCGATGACCCACTGCGCGCTGATCGAGGCGACGTCGTCGACGTTGGTGGTGACGTTGGTGAAGAGCCTGGGGTGCACGCTGGGTCCGGGGGACGCCACCGCGTGCCAGCCGACGAGCGGGATGCGCGCCGCGGTGGCCCGCGCTACCTGCTGCGAGGTCGAGTCGGGGTCGAAACCGCCGATGACGATGCCCGAGGGTCTCAGCGCCACGGCCTCGCTCAGCGCCGCCTGGATGCCGGCGGGGGTGCCCTCGCCGTCGATCACCCGGACCTTCCAGCCGATGACCCTCGCGGCCTCCTTCACGCCCTGTGCGACGCCGGCGACTCCGGGGTTGGTCATGGTCTGTGCGACGTAGACGACCGTCTTGCCGGGCACGGCCGCGGGGCCGCCGGTCGGCCCGTTCCAGGGGACGTCGGTCCTCTCCGCCCGGGTGACGGCGGCCCGGGCCCCGGCCTGCACCGCGGGGCAGCCGCTCGCGCCCGTGGTGGCGACCCCGGGGCCGGGCGACGAGGCGCGTTCGCAGCCCGCGAGGGCGGTCGCCGCCACCAGCAGGGCGACGGAGACCGATCGCGCCCGGGCGATGCCGGGGACGGCCTTGCGGTTGCGGTGCACGAGAGCTCCTCGCGGCGGGCTGAGCGGAGGGGAGGGCGGCTCAAGGGGGTGGGGCGGGTGCGTCACGGGGCGCGGCGGCCCCGGTGCGCAGGCGGCGGGCGGAGTAGCCGGCCAGGCCGACGGCGAGCAGGAGGGTGCCGCCGTAGAACAGGGGGATCGTCCAGAAGTCGGCGCCCATCTGGCCGATGCCGGTGAGGCCGACGGCGAGCACGGCGACGGCGACGAGCGTGCCCAGGGCGTTGGGGCGGCCGGGTTTGATCGCGGTGGCACCGAGCAGGGCGCCGACGAAGGCGGGCAGCAGGTAGTCGAGGCCGACGCTGGGATTGCCGATCTGCTGCTGGGCCGCGAGCAGCACACCGGCGAGGCCGACGATCAGTCCCGATGCGGTGAACGCGTAGACGGTGTACTTGCGGGTCGGGATGCCGACGAGGTCGGCGGCGCGCGGGTTGGAGCCGACGACGTAGAGGTACCGGCCGAGCGGCAGCCGCTCCAGCACCAGCCAGAGGGCGACCGCCAGGGCGAGCACGTAGAAGGCGGGGACCGGCAGGCCGAGGAACCTGGAGTCGTACAGATCGGTGAAGGCTGCGGGCAGACCCTGCGGGCCGGGGACGATCCGGCCGCCGCCCGTGACCCAGCCGGTCACGGCGTACATCATGCTGCCGGTCCCGAGGGTGGCGATGAAGGAGTCGATCCGGCCGAACTCGACGACGACACCGTTGAGGACGCCCACGACCAGCCCTCCGGCGACCACCGCGAGGCAGGCCCACGGCCAGGGCCACCGCTCGTTGACCACGAGCTGCATGACCATGACGTGCGCCAGACCGAGGCCGTAGCCGATGGAGAGGTCGAACGCGCCGGTCACGACGGGGACCATGGCGGCGAGCGCGAGGACGGCGGGGATCGACTGGCTGGACAGGATCGAGTCGACCGTGTCCCGCGTGGGAAACGTACGCGGCAGGGTGAGCGAGAAGACCAGGAAGAGCACAGCGGTGAGCGCCAGCAGGCCGTAGGCGCTGAGGAGGTGTCCGGCGGGGCGCCGTCGGTACGGCCGGGACGGGGACGCGGAGGAAGGTGGCGGCGCGGTCATGAGTCCGTCGCGGGTCCGGACGGGGGCATCGCCGAGGCCGCCCGGGTGAGCCCGGCGACCGTGAGGGCCGGACCGCTCAGCTCGGCCGTCACCGACCCGTGGACGAACACCAGGGCGCGCCGGCACACGCCCGCGACCTCCTCGAAGTCCGTGGAGACGAGCAGCACCGCGAGGCCGGCGGCCAGTGCCTCGTCGAGCAGGCGGTAGACGGCGGCCTTGGCCCCGATGTCCACGCTCGCGGTCGGCTCCTCGAGGATCAGCAGGCGCAGGCCCACCCGGAGCCACCGGCCGATCATCACCTTCTGCTGGTTTCCACCGGACAGCGTGCCGATGGGGGTCTCGCTGTCGCGAGGACGCACCGAGAACCGTTCGATCAGCTCGGCGGCCTCGGCGCGTTCGCGGCGGGGGGCGATCCACTGCAGCGCCGGCCGGCCCCCGGCCCGCGGGTTGGCCAGGAGGTTCTCCCGTACGGTCAGCTCGGTGGCGCAGCCCTCCCGCTGTCTGTCACCCGGCACGAAGCCGACACCGAGGCGGACGGCGTCGGCGACGGTACGGGGACGGTACGGTCGGCCGCCGAGGAGTACTCGGCCGCCGAGCAGGGGCCGGGAACCGGCGAGGGCCCGGCCCAGGTCCATGTGCCCGGCGCCCGAGAGGCCCACCAGGCCCAGGACCTCCCCGGCCCCGAGTTCCAGGCCGACCGGGCCCGTGCGGGCCGTCCGTACGCCGTCGAGGGTCAGGACGGCCGGGCCGCCGGCGGGGGCGGTGGCGGGGCGGTAGCGGGCCGGTTCCTCGCCGACGATGTCATGGACCAGCCGGGCGGGGCCGTGGCCCGCCAGGGTGCCGTGGCTGACGAGACGGCCGTCGCGCAGGACGGCGAAGGCGTCGGCGACCTCGTACACCTCGTCCAGCCGGTGGCTGACGTAGAGGAGGCCGTGCCCCTGGTCGCGCAGGGCGTGCAGGACGCGGAAGAGCCGGGCGCAGTCCGTGGCGGGCAGGCGGGCGGTCGGCTCGTCGAGGACGACGAGTCTGGCCCGGGCGGCCAGTGCCCGGGCGATGGCGACCAGCGAGCGCTCGGCGGGGGAGAGGCGGCCGATCGGCGTGTCGGGATCGAGGTGTCCGGCGACGAGCCGCAGGGCTTCGGCGCAGCGCTCCCGGGTGCGCCGCCAGGAGATCAGTCCGGCGCGACGGTGATATCCGATGATCAGGGCGATGT
Organism: Streptomyces sp. NPDC054783; assembly: GCF_053611725.1. NCBI lineage: Bacteria > Bacillati > Actinomycetota > Actinomycetes > Kitasatosporales > Streptomycetaceae > Streptomyces > Streptomyces sp. NPDC054783. The sequence goes on from NZ_JBSHAY010000011.1 coordinate 253,334, forward strand.
TCTCGGCGACCGTCATCCATTCCACGAGACCGAGGTCCTGGTGGATGAAGGACATGGCGCGGGAGGCGGCACGGCTGCCGAGCGGGTGCCCGTCCACCGTGACCTGTCCCGCGTCGGCGTGGTGGACGCCGGCGAGCACCTTGATGAGGGTGGACTTTCCGGCTCCGTTGGGGCCGAGGAGGGCGAGGACGCTGCCCGCGTGGACGTCGAGGTCGACCCCGTCCAGCGCGCGGGTCCCGCCGAACCTCTTGGCGAGCCCACGGATGCGGACCAGGGGTTCCGCAGAGGTGTCGGGAGGGTCGTGCACGGAACATCTCCGAAGGTCGGCCTGGCGAGTTCTTCCCGACTGTCGCCACTGAACGGGCGCCACCGATCCTAGTGGGCCGGTAAAGGGCATATTGGATGATTTTGCATATTCGCCGCTCTTCATGACTCCAACGGGCCAGCGGCGCCGCCGGTCTCAGACACCGTCGAGGCCGCACTCGGCCCAGATGACCTTGCCCTGGGGCAGGTAGCGCGTACCCCAGCTCCGTGCCAGCTGGGCGACGAGGAACAGGCCGCGGCCGCCCTCGTCGGTGCTGGCGGACCGGCGCAGGTGCGGGGCGGTGTTGCTGGTGTCGGAGACCTCGCAGATCAGGGTGCGGTCGTGGAGCAGCCGTACGCGGATGGGGCCGCAGCCGTGGCGGATGGCGTTGGTGACCAGCTCGCTGAGCATCAGTTCCGCGGCGAAGGCGGCTTCGTCGAGGCCCCAGTCGGCCAGCCGGCGCATGGCGGCGGCGCGCACTTCGCCGACGAGGGCCGGGTCGGGCTGCAGGTCCCAGGTGGCGATCCGGTCGGGGGCCAGGGCACGGGTACGGGCCACGAGCAGGGCGATGTCGTCACAGGGGTGGGCGGGCGCCACGCTGTTCAGGACCACCTGGCAGGTCTCCTCGGGCGCGCGATCCGGGTGGGCCAGGGCCGCGCGCAACCGGTCGAGGGCCCCGTCGAGGTCGTGGTACCGGTCCTCGACGAGTCCGTCGGTGTAGAGGACCAGCTGGCTGCCCTCGGGGAGGTCGGTCTCGACCGCTTCGAAGGGCAGGCCCCCCAGGCCGAGCGGAGGCCCGGCGGGCAGCTCCGCGAAGGAAACCGTGCCGTCGGGGCGGACCAGCGCGGGGGGAGGATGCCCGGCGCGGGCCATGGTGCACCGCTGGGTGGTCGGGTCGTAGATGGCGTACACGCAGGTCGCGCCGATGATGTCCGCTCCGTCGGGGTCCTCCCGGTCCAGGCGTCCCACCAGGTTGTCGAGGTGGGTGAGGACCTCGTCCGGGGGGAAGTCGAGTTCGGCGAAGCTGCGTGCGGCGGTGCGCAGCCGGCCCATGGTGGCGGCGGAGAGCATGCCGTGGCCGACGACGTCCCCGACCATGAGGCCGATACGGGTGCCGGAGAGGGGGATGACGTCGTACCAGTCACCGCCCACGTCGGACTCCGCGGGCAGATAGCGATGGGCGACCTCGACGGCGTCCTGGTCGGGCAGCCCGTGCGGGAGCAGGCTGCGCTGCAGGGCCAGGACCATGGTGCGTTCGCGTGTGTAGCGCCGGGCGTTGTCGATGGACAGGGCGGCCCGGGCGGCGAGTTCCTGGGCCAGCGAACGGTCGTCGTCGCCGAAGGGGGCCGGGTCCCGGCCGCGGTAGAACGCGGCGACGCCCAGGACGACCCCGCGGGCGACCAGCGGGACCGCGACGAGGGAGTGGACGTGGGTCAGCAGCTCCTCGGTGTGCTCGGGGTCGTGGGCGAGCCAGCCCGCGGCGACCCTCAGGTCCGGTTCCAGCACCGCCTCCCCGTCGGTCAGGGAGCGCAGCTGTGGTGTGGCCGGGCCGTAGTCGACCTGCTTGCCGACCGGATGGAAGGGGCAGTCGTCGCGGACGCCGTGGACCACCGTGCGGCGCAGGTCGCCGTGTGGGTCGGCGGCCTCCTCGCCGTGCAGTACGGCCTCGGGCAGGTCGATCGTGATGTAGTCGGCGAGTCGCGGCACCGCCGTCTCCGCGAGTTCCTGGGCGGTGCGGCGCACGTCCAGGGTGGTGCCTATGCGCGTGCTGGCCTCGGACAGCAGCTCCAGGCGGCGCCGTGCGGCGAGCGCGTGCCGTCCCACCTCCGGCTCCCCCACGAGCAGCAGCCCTCTCGACGGGCGCATGGCGGCAGCGTGATCGGCCTCCGCTCCGACCGGTGTGACACTTTTGCCGCCGGTGGCGGCCGCGCCCGGTGCTGCAACGGGAACGGCTCCTGACATCAGGACGACGGGGGAGGCGGCAGGCTCGCCGTGGAAGCCCGGCAACTCGTCGAGCCGCTGCGGCGGGCCGAGCAGATTCCGTGGTGCGGGGCCGGGCATGACGGCCTCGATGACCAGGCCCTCCACCCCGGTGGCACTCGTCATCGGACGGCTCAGCAGCGTGACACGCCGGCCGTCGGACAGGGTGACGTGGGCGGCGGCCCGCTGCGCGCAGGAGATCAACTCGGTGGCTTTCTCCATGAGGATCGCGTGGTCACGGGGATGCTGTCCGAGGGACAGGTCGTCCAGGCCGATGGTGCGCTGCCCGCCGACGGCGGCTTCGGCCTCGGTGTCCAGGTACGCCCGCAGCAGAGCGCGCTCGCGTGCGGAGCTGCGGCTGAGCAGCCGCCGTTCGATGGCTCGCGCCGCCTTGCGCAGCACGGTGGCCAGCGCGGGGTCGTCGAAGCTGCGCGGATAGCCGAAGCACAGGACGCCCTCGATACGGCCGCTGAGCGGGTCGCGGACCGGGAGCGCGCGGCAGGCACTTGCCTGGGAGCGCTCGGCGAAGTGCTCGGCACCGTACACCCGGATGAGTTGCCGTTCCGCCAGCGCGAGACCGATGCCGTTGGTGCCGGCGACCTGCTCGGCGAACACGAACCCCGGCAGGCGCTGGATCGCCGGGAGGCTTCTGGCCAAAGACGGCTCTCCGAAACGGCGCAGGAGGACCGTTCCGCTCGCGTCGGCGACACTGATGTTCATGTGACTGCCGGCGAACCTGTACTGCAGCCGGTCGAGCACCGGCACGGCCGCGCGGATGATCCGTGCTTCCGTGTCGAAGTCCTCCCGGAAGGGGAGGTCGGACCGGTCCGGCGAGAGCCCCAGGGACCGGCAGCGCTGCCATGAATGAGAGATGGGCGTACGCACGCCCGCTTCGATCGTCCCACCCTCCAGGAAGCGCTCACGCGAACGAACGGGTCCCGTGCCGCCTGTCGCACGCCCCGTCGGAGTCGGTGCCCCGTCGAACCGAACCACGCTGTGCCTCACTCGCGATAGTCCGCTTTCCGGAACCAATCTGACATAAACGAGAATACGGACATTGGGGGTGGGGGTCACGATTAAAGGCGCTCTGATTCTTCATGTGCATGTCCTGCTGGTCCGTTCGTCACAGGACCGCCACCGGGTTCACGGGCGAGCCCGTCCCGCCCGGTACGTTCAGCGGTGCCACGACCAGCAGGAACTCGTACCGCCCGGCCTCAGCGGTTGCCGCGGAGAGGGCTTCCAGATCGAGGTTGTCCAGCAACGGCACCCCCATGGCGCCCACGGCCAGGGCATGGACCGGCGAGTGCACGCCCTCCACCGGCGAGGGCCGTACATCACTGTCGCCGTCACCACCGAGCAGCGCGATGCCACGTTCCGCCAGCAGCGGTACGGCGCCCACGTGGAAGCCCGCGCTCGCCGTGTCCGGGTCCCAGGCGCCGAGCGCCGTGCGGCGGCGGACGTGCCCGGACCGCAGCAGCACCGCGTCACCCTCGCCGATCGTCACACCGAGCGCCCGCTCCGCGGCGGTGATGTCCCGCGCGTGCACCGCCCGCCCCGGCTCCAGCCAGCGGATCCCGAGGACAGCGGGGAGGTCGAGGAGCACACCCCGCGTGACGAGGGCCCCGAGCGCCGACACGGCTCCGAAGCGGGCGCCCGCGGTGCCGACGACGTCGCGGGCCGTCCGGCCGTCGTAGAGCTGGCCCCGGTAGGCGATGTGGCTCAGGGCGTCGAGATGCGTGACGCCCTTGCCGTGGTAGTCGGCGGCGATGAAGTCCTTGTGGGTGGAAGGTTCCGGGCTCTCCACGTCACCGAGGTCGGTCATGTGGTGCAGAGCGGGCCTGCGGTTGTCGGGGCCGGGCCGGGTGTTCCAGGGCAGCGCCAAGGGGACGACCATCCCGGACCGCACGGCGGCCGTGGCCCGCCGTACATGGTCCGCGGTCACCCGGTTCCAGGCACCGCGGTCGGCCGGCGTCCAGCGGCCCCATGTGCGGACCGCCTCGAAGAGCGCGTCGAACTCCCGGCGGGAGACGGCGGGCCCGTTGCCGGTCACGGGTGATCCGGGCCCGGGGTCACCGGCGGGCTTCGCGGTCATCGGCACTCACCTGTACTCACCTGTGCTCACCGTTCTCCGGGCGGACGCGGAGGAGCCCGGTGCTCGTGATCAACTCCAGCTTTGCACATCGGCAGCGCCGCTCGGCCGTGCTCGGCCGCCGGTCTGGGACGACCATGGATGAAGGCAGCACGCTCGCCGGTGGGCCAAAAGCCCAGGCGCCGAGCGGAGGGAAAAGGAACCATGGGCACGACGGACTCCTCCCGGGCAGGCCCCGGCCGGTCGGTGACCGGTTCCGCCGCGCCGCCCAGCGGCCTGCTCGATCTGCTCAGCGTCGCCGCGGTGGTGCTGAACCCGCTGGGCCAGGTGGTCTTCTGGAGCCCGAAGGCCGAGGAACTGTTCGGCTACACCCCGGCGGAGGCGCTGGGTCAGTACGCGGCTGAGCTGACCGTCCACGAGGAACACCGGGACGAGGTGATCAAGCTCTTCGCCGAGGTCATGAAGTCCGGCACCGACTGGGCCGGGGCCTTTCCGATCCGGCACAAGGACGGCAGCACGCGACTGGTGGAGTTCCGCAACATGCGGCTGCTGGACGACCTCGGTGACAGCTACGCCCTGGGTCTTGCGGCGGACCAGGCAGCCGTGGAGCGGGTCGAGCGGGATGCCGCCCTGGCCATGCGCCTGGTGTCCCAGTCCCCGGTAGGGCTCGCCATTCTCGACCCGGACCTGCGGTACCTGGCCGTGAACCCCGCACTGGAACGCATCACCGGTCAGTCCGCCGCCGAGCGTCTCGGCCGGACGGCCGGCGAGGTCCTGACCTTCCTGGACACGGACCCCGAGGCACGTCTGCGCCGTGTCCTGGAGACGGGCGAGTCGGTCGTGGACCGGCAGATCGTCTGTCGTCCCCCCGGCGACCCGGACCACGAGCACGCCTGGTCCGTCTCGTACTACCGGCTGGAGGACTCCGGTGGGCGGGTGCTGGGCCTGGCCTACTCCGTCATCGACGTCACCGAGCGTCATCGCGCCGCCGCCGAGGCGGCACAGGCCCGGCAACGCCTGGCGCTGATCGCCACGGCCTCCGCCTCCGTGGGGACCACCCTCGACCTGGAAACCACGGCGTGCGAGCTCGCCGACGTCGTCGTACCCGTCCTGGCCGATGTGGCGGCCGTGGACATACTCGACAGCGCCCTCGACGACCGGACCGCGTCCCACGAGGGCCCGGCCGTCTTCCGCGCCCTCGCCGTCAGCGCGGCCCACTCCACCGAGGCCGTCCACGCGGCCGATCCGCCAGGGGGAGTCGCCACCTACGACAGCGACCGCCTGATCACCCAGTGCGTGCGCACCCGTCAACCGGTTCTGCTGCCCCACGCCACCCGTCGGGACCTCGGGCGCATCGCCCGCCACGGTGAGGCCGCCTCCCTCCTCGCGACGGCCGGGGTGCACTCCTACCTGGCCGTACCGCTCATGGCCCGGGGCCGGGTCCTCGGCGCCCTCGACCTCAAACGCACCCGGAACCCCATACCGTTCGATGACGACGACGCGCTCCTCGCCTGCGAGCTGGCCGCCCGAGCCGCGGTCTGCATCGACAACGCCCGCGGATACCAGGCCCAGCGCCACACGGCCCTCACCCTCCAGCGCAGTCTGCTTCCCGAGCCCCCGACGCACCTGCCGGGCCTGGAGGCCGCCTGCCGCTACCAGCCCGCCGGTGCCACGTACGAGATCGGCGGCGACTGGTACGACGCCATACCCCTGCAGGGGGACAAAACGGCCCTGGTCGTCGGCGACGTCATGGGCTGCGGCATCAAGGCCGCCGCCACCATGGGGCAACTCCGCAGTGCCGCCCGCGCGTTCGCCGAACTCGATCTCGCGCCCGCCGAGGCCCTTCGGCACCTCGACCACCTGACCGAGGGCGTCGAGCAGGCCATCACCACCTGCATCTACTGCGTCTACGACCCTCACCGGGGTCAGTGCCAGATATGCCTCGCCGGCCACCTGCCCCCGGCCCTGCTGCGGGTCGGCCACCCGGCACGGCTCCTCGACCTTCCCACCGGCGCACCGCTGGGCGTCGGCGGGGTCCCCTTCGAGGCCACCACCATCGCCTTCCGCCCCGGCGACGAACTGGCCCTCTACACCGACGGCCTGGTCGAAACCCGAAGCGAACCCATCGACGCCCGCCTGGACGCCCTGCTCGACGCCTTCACCGCGACACGTGGCCACGATCTGGAAGACACCTGCGACTGCATCCTGGAGGTCCTGCGGCCGCCCGGCGGCGAGGACGACGTCGCTCTGCTCATCGCCCGAGCCCAGCCTTGACGTCGACGGACAGACCTGACGACGGCGATGAACGTGGCGGGGCCCGGGAGTCGTATCCAGCTCCCGGGCCCCTGGGGATGCCACCCAATTGCGCACGCCGGCGGCGTTTAAGAGGACGGATCAGTCATCATGCCGTCGTGTTCTTCCTTTGAACTACCGCACCGTGTGAGAGGTGCAGGCGAGAGTCGAACTCGCATCCGACGGCGTTCGTCCGGCCCCGTCGATCCGGCGATCGGCGGCGATGCTGAGACTGGAGCGAGAGTCTGAGACTGATCACGGCTGCCTCTGCCATGTTGGGCCACCCCAGCCCGTTGCGGGCGCTGTGCCGGGGGAAGGACTCGAACCTTCACTGTCACCGTGTCTTCAGGCTGAACTTCAGTGTCAGCTTGCGCTCATCACGCGAACCAGGCCTCAATCCGGCTCGCGCCTGTTGCGCACCCCCGCGCTCGCACGCGGGGGCGATCGTGGATGCTACCCGTGGCCGGTGTCAGCCGAACAGGTAGCCCAACACCGCGTCGCCGACCCGCTGGTCGGTGACCTCGGTGCCGTTGGCCTCCTCGCGGGCGAACTTCACCGCCTGCTGGAGCTTCTCGACCCGCTCCACCAGCTCGTTCACGCGCCGCGCAGGAAGCGATCCGGAGAACTTCACGGTCGTCCAGTACCCGATGGGCACGTCCTCGTAGTACACCTCGACCTGCGCCGGGTGCTTGTCGGTCGCCTCCGCCTTGACGTGGTTGCGGGGGACCTTCTTGGTGCGGATCGTGCGCACCGGGTCCGTCTTCCACCAGTCCGTGGACGGGTCGTGCGACCAGGACTCGGCGGCGTCCAGGGTGGGAAGCTTCCTGACGAACGTGTGCAGGTCGGTCAGCTGCTTCTCCAGGAAGAGGAGATAGCTGACCGGGACGTCGGCGAGGATCGTCCGGCCGTCGACCGTGACGTCCGCGCGGGCGGTGCAGTTCGCCCAGTCCTTGGTGGCGGTCACGTCGAACAGCCGGGTGAGCGACCCGGACATCTCCCGCAGCACGTCCTCGGCCTGCACCTGCACCCGCGTGGACTCGGGCGGCAGCTGCTCGCCCTCCTCGTCCTTCGGCTGGTACGTACGTGAGATGCCGGCCAGCAACGCCGGCTTCTGCACCTTGTGGTGCGCCGCGGTGATGTCCTGGAGCGACTTGCTCTTGACACCCTTCTCGACAGCGATGATCTGGTTCAACTTCGCCACTTCGGCTCCCCCTTCGAACACGCAGGAACGTACCTCACCGGCTCGAACACGCGCACTCGCTTTTCGCACGCCAGGGGGGTGGCCCCGCCGGTGTCAGAGGTCCGCGTCGGTGCGTGGTGCGATGTGGAAGTCGAACGCGAGGGTCCCGGGATCCAGCGCCGTCGCCCCGCCGTCGACCGTGAGTACCGCACCGTTGACATAGGACGCCGCCGGGGAGATCAACCAGCCGACGGTCTCGGCGACTTCACGCGGCTCGCCCGGCCGGCCCATGGGCAGCGGCCTGGTCGCCTCCGCGTAGGCGGAGTCCACACCGCCGTCCCCCAGACCCGCTTCCCGGGCGAAACGCGTCATGCGCCGGTCGGCCATCTCGGTCCTCACCCAGCTGGGGCACACCACGTTGGCGCGCACCCCCTCGCGCCCGTAGTCGACGGCCACGGAACGGCACAGCGACAGCAGGGCGGCCTTGGACACGGCGTACGGGGCGTTGCCCGGGCCGTTGAGCAGGGCGGACACCGACGCGACCGCCACGACCGCGCCACGCGCGCGTACCAGATGGGGGATCGCCGCGCGCAGGAGCAGCATCGGGCCGGTGACGTTGGTGCGCATCACCTCGTCCCAGTCCACCGGCGACAGGTTCCCGACGGTGCCGCCGCGTCCGATGCCCGCGTTGAGCACGACACCGTCCAGTCGGCCATGCGCGTCGAGGGCCGTACGCAAAAGGCCCTCGGCGGCGTCGGGGTCGCCCACGTCGGACGGGTACGCCAGTGCGCCGGTCTCGTCCTCCAGCCGCCGCAGCGGTTCCGCCCGGCGCCCGGAGACCACCACCTGGTGCCCCTGCTCGCGCAGCAACCGGGCGGTGGCCTCGCCGATGCCGGAGCCGGCGCCGGTCACGATGACAACTCGCTCGTCCATCAGATTGGTTCAGCTTTCTGTTCCGGGAGCACGCGGGAAACCGATCGTAGAAGCGACCGCACACCCGGCCTCCCGTCACCGGCGGTCTTGAGACAGGGGGGTGCGGTCCCGGGGCCCGGGCGCCGAGGACCGGTCAGTGCGGGGCGGGTGGCCCCGGCCGCCCATTCAGGCGTACGGCCTCGAGGGCGATGTAGAGCTCGGCGGACGACTCCGCGTCGGTGGCGCGGCGGCCGGTCAGTTCGGCGATGCGGTTGAGGCGGTACAGGACCGTGTTCCGGTGGCAGTGCAGTCGGCCGGCCGCCGCCGTCGTCGATCCGCCGCAGGCGAACCAGGCGTGCAGGGTCTCCAGCAGGGTGGCCTGTTCCCGCGGGGGCAGGGCGAGAAGGGGGCCGAGGACCGCCCGGGCGACTTCCTCGGCCATGTCGGGGGACGCGGCCGCCAGGAGCGAGACCGGCGCGCTGCCGTACAGATGGGTGCCGCCCGTGCCGTACGGCAGGCACTGCACGGCCAGTTGGGCCTGCCGCCAGGCCCCCGGGGCTTTCACGGGCGAGGTGAAGGCGCGGCTGACCCCGACACGGGACAGCGCGATGTCGGACAGCCGGCCGACCGCATGCGTGATGGCCTGTTCGTTGGGGAGGGACAGCAGGCCCACCCAGGCCCCTATCGGCTGAATCCACTCGGAGCCGATTCCGGCGGCACGCAGGCGGCTGCGCACGCTGGGCAGTGGTTCGACCCCGTCGTGGACTTCGGCGCAGACCACCAGAAAGGGGCCCTGCCGGTCGAGGTCCAGCACGCGCGCGATCTCCCACGCGCTCGCACCGGTGCCGGCCCTGCCGTCGAGCAGCGTGGTGAGCATCGTGCCCCGGGCCGTGGCGTCGCGACGCGACTGTTCCTCGACGGTGGCCCGGTAGGCGTCGGCGGCCGCACTGGAGTAGTCGTCGATGGCCGCCCAGATGTCGGAGGCCATGTGCAGCAGCTGGACCGTGCTCTCCTCGTCCACGGCGGTCGCGAGCAGCCGGTCCCAGACGAAGCGGCCGGCCAGCCGGTAGGCGTGCAGGAGTGCGGCCAGCGGGATGCTCTGTGCGGCCTTCAGCCGGCCGGCGGCGCGGGGTGCCTCGAGCGTCGTGGGCCGCCCCTGCAGCGCCGCGAACAGCGTGGACAGGTTGTCTCGCACCACGACGCGCAGCTGTTCCCGGCCGATCAGCGTGCTCTCGGCGTACGAGTGCTCGCCTCCGAGGATCTCGTCGGTGAGGTCCTCCGCGAGCCGGTCAATCTCCGTCAGCAGGCGGCCGACCAGCTCGACGACCCGGTCGGCGGCCCTCAGCTGCGTCGTCACGGGCGCAGTGTAGTCCGGGGGATTGTGCGCCGGCACAGTGCCGCGGCGCCTTTTCCCGTCCCCCGCCTATGGCCGAAACCGGTGGCGAGAGGTGGAATCACCGGCGGCGCGTCTCACCGGCGTTGCGCGGATCGGGCATGTGCACAAGTCGTGGCGGATCGAAGGAGATCGTATGGACGGCGTACCCGGAACGGCCGGGATGGGGCGGCGGAGATTCCTCGGGTATGTGCTGGCCGCCTCGACGCTGACCGTGGCCGCCGAACTCGGTGAGGCCGTGCTCGCGCCGGACGAGGCGGCGGCCGTCGTGCCCTCCGTGCCCGGTCCGGCGGAGATCTACGACCTCAACGACATGCTCACCGATGCGGCACTGCCGACGGCGAACCTGATCACGATCCGGATCGACAGCGACGGCACGGCCTCCTTCGCGCTGCCCCGTGCGGAGGTCGGGCAGGGCATCACGACGTCCAGCGCCATGCTGATCGCCGAGGAACTGGACCTGCCGCTGGAGCGGATCCGGGTCACGCTCGCGGACGCGCGGCCGGAGCTGCTGTTCAACCAGCTCACCGGTGGCTCCAACACCACGATCTCGACCTTCACGCCGATCCGGGTGGCCGCCGCGGTGGCCAGGGGCCGGCTGCTGAGGGCGGCGGCCCTGGAACTCGGGGAGGCCCTGGACACCCTGACCGCCAAGGCCGGGGTCGTCACCTCGTCGTCGAGCGGTCGCAGCCTCACCTACGGTGAACTCGCCGAAAAGGCCGCGTCAGTGACGACAAGTCAGGTCTCGGTCGCGCTCAAGGGGGCCGCGCAGTTCGAGGTCATCGGCACCGCGCAGGGGCGTATCGACGCGAGGGAAGCGGTGACCGGGCGCAAGACGTTCGCCATGGACCTGCAGATCCCCGACGCCCTGCCGACGATGGTGTGCCGGCCCCCGACGATCAACGGCACCGTGCGCGCGGTGGAGAACCTCGCCGAGGTGCGGGTGATGCCCGGCGTCACGGACGTCGTGGCCGTCTCCACCGGTGTCGCCGTCCGCGGCCGTACGTTCGGTCAGTGCATCGACGCCGTGCGGGCACTGAAGGTCTCCTGGGGTCCCGGAACGGCCGACGCGCAGAGCGACGACACCATCCGCGACGAACTGCGCAAGGCCGAACTCCCGCTTCCCGCACTGGACCTGCTGACCAAGTCGGTCGACGCCCGGTTCACCTTCCACTTCGCGAGCAACAGCGCGCTGGAGACCAACTGTGCCGTCGCCGACGTACGAGACGACTCGGCCGAGATCTGGGGAAGCCTGAAGTCCCCGGTCGTCGCCCAGGAGCAGATCGCGCTGAAGCTGGGGCTGCCCATCTCCGCGGTGAAGGTCCATGTCACCGAGGGCGGCGGCTCCTTCGGCCGGAAGCTCTTCCACGACGCGGCCGCGGAGGCCGCCGAGGTCTCGAAGGCGATGGGTAAGCCGGTCAAGCTGATGTGGCACCGCACCGACGACTTCCGGCAGGGCCGCACCCACCCGATGGCCACCTCGCGCGTGCGCGCCACGTACGCGCTCGGCCAGGTGCTCACCTACGACCAACGGCACACCTCCGTCGCCACCGACTTCGGCCACGGTGTCGGCGAGATCATCACCGCGCAGGCGGCGCGGCTGCCCGTCGGTGATCTGACCTTCTCCGAGACGATCTTCGCGCTCAGCCAGCAGACGCCGTACGACTTCGGCGTCGTCACCCAGCTGCTGGGCGAGACCGACAAGGGCTTCAACACCGGCTCCATGCGCAACATCTACTCGCCCAACGTGCGCTGTGCGCAGGAACTGGTCGTCGACGAACTGGCCAGGAGGATGGGCAAGGACCCGTACCGGTTCCGCCGGGAGTTCCTCAAGGACGCGCGGGCGCGGGCCGTCCTCGACAAGGTGGCCGAGGTCGGGAACTGGGGGCGGAGCATGCCCGCCGGGACGGCGCAGGGCATCGCGCTCCATCCGGAGTACCACGCCTGCGTCGCCGTCCTCGCCGAGATCGACTGCCGGCCGGAGACCACCGGCCGCACGATCCGCGACGCCTGCACCGGTCCGCGCGTCACCAAGGTCGTGTGCGCCGTCGACGTGGGTCTCGCGGTCAACCCGCGAGGCCTCGAGGCGCAGATGATGGGCGGCGTCATGGACGGCATCGCGATCACCCTCAGCTCCGGCCTCCACCTCGCAGACGGCCACTTCCTGGAAGGCAGTTGGGACAACTACTTCTACACCAGGCAGTGGAACACCCCGCCCGAGCTGGACATCGTCGTCATGCCGCCGACCACCGGGGAGCCCGGCGGTGCGGGCGAGCTGGCCGTGGCGGGTGCGGCCGCCGCCGTGGCCTGCGCCTACGGCCGGGCCACCGGCACCATGCCGACGAGTTTCCCGATCAACCACGCCGGGCCGCTCGGCTTCGAGCCGCTGCCCACCACGCCGCCGATCCCCGCGTCCCCCACCGACGGACTCGACCGCGCCTTCTAGGAGACCACGTGCCCGAACACACCTTCATCCTCAACGGCAAGCGGGTGACCGTCGACATCGAGGACGACGTCCGGCTGCTGTGGGTGCTCAGAGACGTCCTCGGCGTCACCGGGCCGAAGTACGGCTGCGGTCTCGGCGTCTGCCAGGCCTGCACCAGCCACATCAACGGCAAGGCGTTCAACCCGTGTTCGGTGCCGGTGCAGGACATCGGCGCCGACGACGAGATCACCACCATCGAGGGCCTGCCCGGCACCGTCGGCCGTGACCTGCATCCCATGCAGGAGGCCTGGCTGGAGCACGACGTCGCGCAGTGCGGCTACTGCCAGCCCGGTCAGATCATGACCGCCGTCGCCAAGGTCCGCCTGGCCCGCGAGGAGGGCCGCGAGATCACCGAGGCCGACCTCGACGAGATCCGCAACGTCTGCAGGTGCGGCACCTATCACCGCATACGGCAGGCGATCACGGCCGGAGCGAAGAAGTACTGAGCGGCTGACCGGCCACGACGGTGCCCTGCGTCGCCGGTGGGCTTCAGCCGTAGTGCCTCGACGCCCCGCTCACCGACGCCAGACCGCTCATCGCCGACGACTTCCTGGCCCTGCGGGTCGCAGATGACCAGCGCGTTGGAAGACCTCGCGCGCCGCGGCGATGAAGCGTGTTGCGCGTACGCTCGCCCCGCCTGCTGCGCGGGGCGAGCGGTTGCCGGGAGCCGTCAGGAGCCGGTGCCTGGGACGCCGATGCAGGAGCCGAGGAAGCGGAGGAGCGCGGCGTTGACCTCCTCGGGGCGCTCCTGCTGGACCCAGTGTCCGGCGCCTTCCAGGACGACGTGCTCGCGCAGGTCGGTGAGGACGGCACCGAGGTGCTGTGCGGGCATGAACATGGCGACGGGATCCCTGGAGCCGGTGAGGAAGAAGGACGGCTGCGTGATGGGGCGGCCCTCCAGTTCCCCGGTCAGCGCCCAGTTGCGGTCCATGTTGCGGTAGTAGTTGAGGCCACCCGTGAAGCCGGTCTCCTCGAACGTCTTGACGTAATGGGCCAGCTCCTCCTCACTGAGCCACGGCGGGGGCGGGAGTTCCGTCTCCTCGCGCGACGCCCACTCGGCGGAGTAGATCTCCCGTGCGACGAGCGTCCTGCGGACGTTCCGCGCCAGGGCCTCGTCCGCGACTCCGGGCTCCTGGAACCACACCATGTAGAAGTCGTCGCCCAGACGCGAGCGAAGGACGGGCAGTGGCGGGACGGGGGAGCGCGGGGTGACGGGGACGCTCAGGCCGGCCACGGCACGCACCCGTTCGGGGTGCAGCCGGGCCATGTGCCATACGACGTTCGCTCCCCAGTCGTGTCCCACGAAGACCGCGTCCTCGGCGCCGACGTCGTCGAGGAGACCCGCGAGGTCCCCGCACAGGTTCACCACGTCGTACGCCTCGACGTCCCCCGGCCGTGAGCTTCCTCCGTAGCCGCGCATGTCGGGCGCGAGGACCCGGTACCCGGCCTCGGCCAGGGCGACGACCTGATGGCGCCAGGAGAAGGCGAGCTCGGGGAACCCGTGGCACAGCACGACCGGCGGTGTGCCGGGCCTGCGCCGGCCGTGCTCGAAGACGCGCAGAGTGATGCCGTTCGTCGCGACATCACGCGACTCCAGACGCTCCCAGTCCGCGAGTGAGGCCTTCGTCGTCATGTGCCAGCGCACCGCCAATCGGCTGATCCACCGAGCGAACGCGCCTCACTCGACGGGGGGTTGCAATTATTGAACCTGACGTTGAGTTCAACCCTACAGCGCACTCGAGCAGCCGGGGCCCGGCCCGTGATCTGCCTGGTCGCGCCTGTCGCGGACGTACGGGCAGAGCGCCGGCCGGC